>NZ_JFWX01000077.1:0-9149 GCF_000588095.1 Acinetobacter sp. 1130196
TAAATTGGACAGCACCAGATTACACCACGCTTTGTAGAAGACAAAAGCATATTGATATTGCAATTAGTTACCAAAAAAGTAGAGATGGTCTGCATCTACTCGTGGACTCTACTGGCTTGAAATTTCTAGGTGGGGGGGAATGGAAATGCAAGAAACATGGATCTGAATATCGTCGCCAATCGCGTAAGCTCCATATTGCTATAGAAGCTGAAACCCTTCAAATACGTACAGTACAACTCACGACAAATAATGTCAGCGATTCACAAGTGCTCGAAGATTTACTTTCTCAAGTTCCCTTGGATGAACGAATTGATTCAGTTTATACAGATGGTGCTTATGACACAAAGCACTGCCGACAAGTCATTTTAAATCGTGATGCACATGCGGTCATTCCACCCAGGAAGAATACAAAGCCTCGGAAAGATTAGCAAGTCAGGTCTATAGAGCGAAATGAGTTATTGAAAACAGTCAAACTGCTAGGAAGGTCACTTTGGAAAAAGTGGTCTGGTTATCACCGTCGAAGTTTGGTGGAAACCAAGATGCATTGCATCAAATTATTAGGCGATAAATTAACAGCAAGGAGTTTTCCTAGTCAGGTGAATGAGATTCATGCACGCGTAGCCCTTTTGAACAAATTCACAGAATTGGGGCGCCCTCACACCCAAGTTGTCACTTGAATTTGGCTCAATTAGGATCGCTTCTATCTTTCAAACCTTTATGCAACAAAGCCCTATAAAAATATGACATAAACTGATATTAAGCTTATTTTACATCTTATAGTAAAAAGTGTAGCAACTTGCTACACAGTCATATAACGTCTTTTCCAAAGATTTCATTCAATCGTTTTCTATTTTCTTTTACAAAATTTGGATTATTTTTTAATTTATATTTCATTTCTTTCTTAAATTCACTCATTGAACTGCCAGCTACAGCAAAATCCATTTGGAACATAATATCATTAACTATCACATTTGCTTGAGATTCAGTTAAGCACCCTTCTGTCTTAAACCACTTACTAAACTGTTTATAATTTGGGTCGTTTGCATAGATGTACCAAGACCTTACAGTCATATCGAACTTCGCACCTAATTCTTTAACAAGCGCGTTATCATCAAAATTGACATCTAAATAGATTTGAGTCTTATCATTAGTATTAGATACAACAACTTCAGTGGCATGCCTATTAAGAATTTTAAATCGAACTCCGACAATAGGTCGACCTTTCTTGATGGTATCGTACTCTAATTGAAGACTAGTCCTTTCATTAATTTCTTCAATAATCTTGTCTAAAACGTATCGTCTAAAATCAACCCAACGATCGTATTTTTTCTCCCCAATATCAATTAATGCTTTGATATTCTCAAGTGAAAGTTCAACCTCATAAGAATCTTGATTAGCATACTTAAATTCATTTTTGATAAAGTATGAATACAAACTCATACTGGTTACAGAGTCCAAAGCAAATAAATCTTTCAATTGATAGGTCGTAAAATTTCCATTTGCTAAACGAGTAAAATACGGAAGTACTTCACTGGTGAAACGTATCTGCAAAGCATTTTTAGCATCATCTTCCCAACGGAGTTCACGAATAATTGGTACTACTGAGTGTACTTTTTTAACTTTACGCTTATTATCATCCACGGGCTCTTCAATTACAAAATGAGCTACTCGTGATGATAATTCTTTATAAATACGATCAATAGCAACATTAATGGAATTCTTTTTATCTAATCCTAATAATTCGCCTAAATCATCTTTATGCAAATAAATATAAGTTTGCTCTGTAATTTCACGATCTTGATTATTCTTCTCACCATAATTCGCAACAGCCATTGCATAAAGAAGAGCTTTATACTCATTAGATGATAATTCAATTGGTCTAATCAGACGGTTACTAGTGCTGACTACTCCATTATGTCGAATGTTACCAATACAATAAGGTAGATGTTCTAATTCTTCTGGTTCGTTGTGATTGCTCATAAGTGGAAAGATTAAAATATTTTCTACATGTTATACACAAAAGTGGAAGAAGATGCAAACCGCTCACTATTTTCTCATACTTACATTAAATTAACTCAGTTTATGCCCATCAAACACCTTAAGAGTGGAAGAAGTGTCACTATTAAAGTGCAATTTTGGTACTATTCAGCCTTATGGTGGAATAAATATAAAAATAAACACTTTTAAGTGACAGTTCTTCCACCTTTGATAATTCATCTGTGTCGCTCAAGCAATCAATTTGAAAGTAGGAATAGCCTACAGCACCACTAAAGTGGAATTACTCAACACATATTCCACCATTAAAGTGACAAGCCTTCCACCATTCCGGTATTCTTGACTATCAAACATCATGTTATCAATTAAATTTTATACAAATATTTTATCCACAGAATAAAAAACATCTAATGACAAGTCTTCCACCTTTATTTCAATAAAAACAAACTTATCAACATCACAAGCAGTTGAATCGTATTGTTTTAAATTAAAAAATACACATTAAAATAAATCACAATGACAAGTCTTCCACCATAGTGACAAACCTTCCACTTATCAGTGACAAACCTTCCACTTATTAGTGACAAACCTTCCACTTATCGGTGACAGGCCTTCCACTTATCAATGACAGGCCTTCCACTTATTAGTGACAAACCTTCCACTTTAAAAAATCTATCTAATTGTTTTTTAAAAAATAAAACTTGTCTAATTATAATTAACTAATTAATACTAATTAATACTAATTAAAATTAGCTAGCTATATTTTTTAAAAAAGTTAAGAAATGTTTTTCCCACATCTTTTGAATTCAAAAGATAAAAATATGACAAAGGAACTGTAGCAAGTTGCTACAAATATCTTTATATTAAATGAAATCAAAGTAAATTCCTTAAGACAAATATGTCAACTAAAATCATTGCTGTAGCTAATCATAAAGGTGGTTGCGGGAAAACAACTACTGTAGTACATCTTGCTTCAGAACTTGCTGAATTAGGAAATAAGGTCTTAGTAATTGATCTGGATCCACAAGCAAATGCAAGTTTACATATAGGATTAAGACACCCTAGCGAAGTTGAAACTACATCAGCTGAATTACTTATTGGTGATATAAGTCTATTATCGGAAGCATTAGAAGAAGAAACAAAATTTAAAAATGTTTCTTTAATATATGGCTCATTAACTCTTGGTAAAACTGAAGATCAATTGAAAGATGATGCACCAAGACCATCCGAGGAACTTTCAAATAAATTGGAAATTCTAGAAGGATTATATGACTACATTCTTATTGATTGCCCTCCTAGCTTAAAATTACTAACCAGCAATGCTTTAGCCGCTTCGACACATGTTATTGTTCCAATTGAATCTGGTTCACAATACGGTCTCTATGGTGTTACTGATTTAATTAATCATTTAAGTAAAATTAGAAGAGTTAACCCTGAATTAGAACTCTTAGGTGCTTTATTAATTAAACATGATGAGCGTCAGAATGTATGTAAATTAATAAAAGATGAAGCATTTAATCAAGTTGGAGAATTATTGCATACCACAATTCCAATGAGCACTAAGGTTAATCAAGCTGCAATTTTGCAACAACCTTTATTATCTGTTGATAAAAACTCAAAAGTTCGAAAAGCTTTTGAAACTTTAGCACAAGAAATTGTTCAGCGTGTCGGATAATATAATTCTGGAAATACTATGGTAAGTAATAAAGAGCTATTGGCTAAACGTCTTCAGCAAAATACTCAAAAGCATCAACATGCCCAAAAGGAGCATATTAACGATGTCAAAGAGCTAAGACGTAATGTACAAATTACAGATATTCAGGCTAGCCCTAACCAGCCTCGAAAACTCTTTAATCAACAAGATATTGAAGATTTAGCAGCATCAATTGAAGAAATTGGGCTATTACAACCAATTGCAGTTCGTAGAATAAATGATAAATATGAGTTGATTGCTGGTGAAAGACGATTGAAAGCCCACCAATTTCTCAATAAGAACACTATTGAAGTAATCATTATTGATGCATCGGATGAAGAAGTTGCTTTATTAACATTAGCTGAAAATTTAAAGCGAGAAGATCTGACAGATTATGAAATATATGTTGGATTAACTTCTTTGGATGAAAAATTAAAAAAAAATAAGCAGAAGTTAGCAAAGTCATTAGGTATGAATCGTGAAGATATGTATAAATATTTATCTTTTGAAAAATTACCTGGAGAGTTGATTGAAGATTTGGAGAAACAGCCGTCATTATTAGCACGGACCGCTGCTACAGCAGTGAAAAAGTTTCTATCAGATCATGATGAAAACCATGAAAATGCTAAAGAAGCATTATTCGAAGCATGGTCAAAATTGCTTAAAAAAGAAGTTGAACAGACAAAACTGGCATCACTAGCTGAAAAAATCTTTAAGTCAAGAGAAACGAAAGAAGTAATTCAAACTTCAATTGTACATAAAATTGAATATGATGGGAAAGTTGCTGGTAATATCAAATTTGACCATAATACATTAAAGGTATCTTTAAAAATGGGCCAATTTGATGATCAAAATTTACAAGAATTAAAAGCTTTCCTAAAACGAATGTTAGAAAAATAAAGTAAAAAAATAGTGTAGCAAGTTGCTACACTATTTTTTGCAATTAGGAAAATTTATATAAGTAGTCATAATAATATTTTCATAAATTTGTCATGTAAATTGAATATTTAAAGCGTATTTTTCGACCATCCTAAGATGAGTTGATGCAATGCTTTGGCATAAGAAAAAATTTAATAAAAAATTAATAAGTTTGGCATGGTGTAGTTTGGGCACAGTTATTTTGACGTGCTGTCAAAGTCCTGCTTTAGTTCAATCAACTTCTACTTCAGTACAACCATCAAAACAGCCTCAACGTGTGGTTTTTTTCTTGGAAGATGCAATGGGTATCACGACACTAACAGCTGCACGAATTTACGCTGTTGGTGAAGATGGCCAACTGCCAATAGATCAACTGCCAGAGTCAGCATTTGTTCGTACTTTCTCAGAAGGTGCACAGGTTACAGATAGCGCACCATCGCTGGGTGCCTATATGACAGGTGTAAAAATGAAAAATGAAGTGATATCCATGCAGACTGGAACAATTGCAGTAGAACCAAATCAGGCCGGAAATCATCAATGTGGAACCAATCCTCAGAACCAAAATAAGCAAGACACCCAAACTTTACTCGAATTGGCCAAAGCACGAGGTTGGGGTACAGGGGTAGTCACAACAACTCGCATTACGCATGCTACACCAGCATCGACTTATGCTCATATTTGTCATCGTGATGCTGAAAATGACATAGCATCCCAATTAGTACCAAGTTCGCAAGGTGATATCTATCAGCGTTATAACGTCAAATTAAAAGATGGGGTTGATGTGATTCTAGGCGGGGGTAAGCGTCAATTTCTGCCGAAAGATCAAGGGGGAGAACGGATAGACCAACGGAATTTGATCGCAGAAATGCAACAAGCAGGCTATCGAATGATCTATGATCAAACTCAACTCTCCCAGATGAAGTTAGGAAAGATAACACTAAATATAAAAAAATGGAAAAATAATTTACTAAGTTATTGTTTTTAATCTGATGTTTGTTTTATATGGGAATGATAATAACTTCTGATTACTAGTTTTTACCTTAAATATAACGATTGAAAGATTCATTTAAAGGCTATGAATACATGAGTTTTACAGTTTGGCTAGGTCAGCATGAGTACTTTTCGCAAGATTTAAGATCGACCATGAACGTGATTTAAGTTATAGGGGATTGATGAAATAGTTTTTATGAATTTCTGGCTTTCTGGGCTGATTTTATCAAATTCATGTCTATACAAAATTGCGACATATTTCTCGTGCTTGTAGTTATCCAGAGTTTGGTCTGCATCTATCCATAGTGCAGACCTTTTTTTGGTGATAGTTTTTTCTTAGCGATTTTCGATCTGGATGTAGTGATTTCACGTTTGCAGAACGTATCTTGGCGGTGATCCATCTAATATTCGTGATTATAAAGCGAGCTAATTCACAGGTTCTACAGATTATGTAGCGACTAACTATAAGTTGATGGTTGGCGCTTAGTTTATATTTACGCTTAGGTTTCAGTTAAAAAATCAATATTTTGTTGAATTCGTGATTGAATCATCTCTAGGGTAGATTCTCGAATTTGATGAGGATACAGGCGTTGCGCAATTTGACTAAATTGAAGTGCAATTTCACGCATGGCCAAGATGATCTCATCGACTTCTAGAGTAGTCAGATTCGCTTCTGAAGTACCGAGTTTATGTATGTCATTTCGAGAAATATTGAGCGCTTCTTCCACAATGTCCATTTGATCATAACCACCTAGACCTTCACAGAAGGTCACGTCATAGGCTGGAGCCAATTTCCATTGACCATTTTTTGCCATGAGAAAAGAAAAATGCTTGGTATGGTCATCCCGATTATTGAAAAGTACATTAAACACAGCACGTTTAAAAGTATGCAGCCTTTCTCGCACATCTTGCGTACACATCAAGGTTGCCCGAAGAAAATTGCGGTAGTCTAGGCTACCTGGAACTTTATAGTCTGCTCCGGTATATGCAGCCAAACTCTGCATTGGAATCCGCATGCCATTTTGACGGTCGAATCGTTTAGCAGCAAAAGCCATTAAACCATTGGGCAAATTAAAAAAATGGGTGTCTGGAGTCTCGATTGCACAAAGTCGCAAACATTCTGCATAGACGGCTTCAATGGCGCAGACTTCAGGATGCTCTTGCTGAGCAGGAAACTTAATCAGCCAGGCTTCATTTTGATCAGAAGCTTGCGTCGAAAACTCAAAATTGACAGGATCTCGGTAAACCAATGCTTTGGATCTGGCACCTTGGGGGAGCCACCCATGACCAGCAAATGTTGTAAAAATTCGCCACCTTCTCCTTTGAGGACTTCTTGGACTGCGGCAGGGGAATATTCTCTGAAGTTTGCATATCTGCGACACAGGGTTCAAAGGAGAGAGCACCCGTTGCATGGGTGCTAATATAAGTTAGACGTTCCAAAGGGCCGATTCGTGCCGGATGCAGTCCAATTTTTCGAAAATATCGATCCATTAATAACATGCCCCAACCATCCGGCAAAGCATCATAGACTGGACCAGGTAATCCCATTTGATAAGTAGGAAAACCCTGTCTCAGTGGTAGACCTTTTAAAGGGAGTAAATAAGAAGAGAGCTGAACACCTCGCTGTATTGCTTCTGGACTATATTCAAAAGCAATAGTGGGTCTACCTGTGGTGGCTGTTGAACTAATCAGCGTTCCCCATAACCATGATTCGCCCCAACCGTTGTAATAAACATTAAGACTGTTGAGCATTATCCCTTCCTCTTAATACGCTGGCGCTTACTTTGACTTTCATAGCGTAGAATGTCTTTTACACTGTTAAGCTGAGGTTGAAACAGCTCCTGAAGTTCGTTTAATCGACCCAAGACCATTGCAATACGGACTAAATTTTCAACAGATACATTTCGTCCCGCTTCAAGATTCGAAACCGTATTCACGCCGACACCAGCGCGTGCTGCAACCTCAGCTTGAGACATCTCCAAAAAGAGTCGTTGCTTACGTAAACGCTCACCTAAAAGCGTCACGACTTCTTCGGGTTTAGTGAAATATAAATCCATTAAATTGGGTCTTAAACTTTAATAATTTAATTAAACCACAAAATAATGGAATTAATTTATAGCTATAGTGTGGTTGAGGAGGGCTTTGTTGCACAGCACTTCGGAAGGTAGGTATGGTCCTTGGGTATCGGTTACAGAAATTCATCAGGATGTACTTTGACTGATTGTTGATAAGGAAATCTCAGTATTTTCATTTTTCCTTTTTGGTCACAAGAGGTGGTCCCACATGTTTGAACAACTAAAAGCGTATTTATAAGTGATATTCCGCTCTAGTTAAGCCACCTTGTTTTGTTGGGGTAGCTGATCATAGTAAAACTCATTTGGTGTCATTTTGTCTAGACTCGAATGAGGTCGTTTCAGATTATAAAACTCAAAATATGCACTCAATTGCTTTTTCGCATCTGTGACACTGCTATAAGCTTTGAGATACACCTCTTCATATTTAACGCTCCGCCATAATCGTTCAACCATCACATTATCTACCCATCGACCTTTACCATCCATACTGATTTGAATGCCATTTGATTTCAATACATCAATAAATGCATCACTGGTAAACTGACTGCCTTGGTCTGTATTAAATATTTCAGGTCGACCATATTTTTCAATAGCTTCATTTAATGTTTCTATGCAAAATGTAACCTCCATACTAATCGATACTCTATGCGCAAGTACCTTGCGGCTATGCCAATCAATCACAGCACATAAATAAACAAAGCCTTTTGCCATAGGGATATACGTTATATCCGTAGACCACACTTGATTACTGCGCTGAATAGCCAATCCTTTGAGCAGATATGGATATTTGCGGTGAGCTTGATTAGCCTGGCTTAAATTTGGTTTGCAATATAACGCATTAATGCCCATTTTCTTCATTAAAGTACGTGTATGACGTCGTCCTATATGATGTCCTTGACGATTCAACAAATCACGCATCATACGGCTACCTGCAAAAGGGTATTGCATATGTAACTCATCCATACACCGCATCAGCTTCAGATCTGATGCACTCACAGGTTTTGGGCGATAGTAATAACAACCACGGGAGACTTTCAGCAGCTGAGCTTGCTTAGATACTGAAATCTGAAGTGAGTCATCGATTAACTTTTGTGGTTGAAGCGGCCCAGTTTCTTCAACACACCTTCTAAAAAATCAATTTCTAATGCCTGCTCACCGATTTTTGCATGTAGTTTTTTTAGATCGATGGGTGGTTCTGTTGGAGCTTTTGATTGATCGAAAGCTTGCGAGGAAGCTGAAATCAGTTGATTTTTCCAGTCGATAATTTGGTTTTGATGAACATCAAATTCAGCACTCAATTCAGCAAGTGTTTTTTCTGCTTTAATCGCAGCAAGTGCTACCTTAGCTTTAAAATCATTTGAATGATTTCTTCTTGGTCTATGTGCCATAAAATACTCCATATATTGATGTTTATAACATCATTTGGGGAGCAAAATATCACTTATAAGTGTTGTTCAAATTTCCTGATCCACCTCTAC
>NZ_JFWX01000078.1:0-7980 GCF_000588095.1 Acinetobacter sp. 1130196
AGATTCAAACTCAGGCGAAAGATGACGGATTAACTACCCCGGAAAAAACAAAAAATAAGCGGATTCCGGTGCCGGATCACGTTGAACCGGAGCAGCCGAAAAGAGGCTTTTGGAGCCGTTTTTTTAGACCCTATGATTAACCACGATTGTTAAACTGATATGAACAAAGTCGTGAAACATTGATCAAAGAATAGGCGTGGAACGTGAAAAATCATAAAAAAAGCCCACCTTGGGGAAGATGAGCTATTAACTAGAAACTACAGCATTGATTTCTAAAGATAATTATAACGCATTTCGTATAAGGTGTATTATGTTAATTTTAGAAAATCTAAAATAATTATTGATAATTTTTTTTTGAAAATTTAACATACCTTCCGATTGGTATTTTAGGTATGATTACTTATGAACAGTGTGTTACTCGCTTATGTATTACTTGGATTTGCAATAGTTTCCGAAGTGATTGGAAGTAGTTTTTTAGTTAAATCGGAAGGGTTTACAAAACTTTTTCCAAGCGTGATGGTCTTTATTTTTTTTAGCACGGCATTTTATTTATTATCACAAGTTATTAAAACAATCCCTTTAGGTATCGCATACGCTATATGGGCTGGTGTTGGGATTGTTCTAACTGCTGTAGTTGGCTACTTTGTTTTTAAACAGACACTAGATAATCCTGCTTTAATTGGAATTGGTTTTATCGTATCTGGCGTAATAATTATTAATTTATTTTCGCAATCAGCAGGTCATTAAGTGAAAGAAATTCGGCAACAAAAGAAGCAACCAGAGGTTATTCGAAAGCGCATCCTTGAACAGGCAACTATTCTTGTTTCTCAAAAGGGTATTTCTGGTGTTTCTATTCAAAATATTGCTACAGCAGTAGGTATAACAAAAGGGGGGGTATTTCACCATTTCCCGAATAAAAAAAATTTGATAGAAGAAATGTTCAATCAAATAATTCTTGATTTAGATCAAACAGTTGAATACTTGATTAAACGCGATCCAACAGAATATGGTAAATTCACACGAGCTTATATTCATAGTTCTTTTATCCATCAAATAGATGGGGTGGTTTCTGCTTGGTCAGCGTTATCAATGACTATGATCACAGAGCCTACCTTTAATAAAATTTGGATGGAATGGCTAAAAAATAGATTATCTCAACATGCAGAAACGGATAGTCATCCTGATTTAGAGTTACTTCGTTTAGCAGCAGATGGGTTGTGGCTACAAAGTATTACCGGAGTCATTGATGATGAGCAATGTTCAAAATTAGAAGACGATCTGCTTAATCGAACCTATTTAACATAAAATCTCATCTACGAAATGCAGCAGCACGTGCTAGGATCCAATTAAATCTTTAATTGGGTTCACATCAAATACTCTATTGATCACTATAAGCTCGAACTTTCTCAAAAATTGGATAAAAGTCCAGACCATCATCCTTCATATCTGAAATTACGACTGCAATTACTGCAATCGTAGTGGGCACTTTACCGTTCTTTTTATAGTTGGTAATTGAATTTGCGTTCATATCTAAAAGCGCTGCAAATTCTTTAATAGAAAGGCCAGACTTACCTATAAGTCTTTGAAATTCTTCGTAAGGCATAGTTTTAAAAGCAGAATTGTTCTGATGGAAAAGTATAGCACAGATCATTTATTTACATTTAAACACATAAATAATGTGTTTAACACATTATTTATGTGTTTAAATAGTCTTATCAAGCAATTTTACTCTTTTGATAGGACTTGTTTTTATGAACCATTTCGTACAGCCCAAGCTTCTTATTTCTTCTCAAGCAAAAAAGATTGGATTGGCATTAATTAACGATCTTGAACTTTGTATAACAGCACGATTGGCTTTTTATCTGGATGTAAATCCTTCCTATGACGGCCATGAGGCAACATTCATTTGGATCGAATATTTTTTACAAGATCATCCTCAAGCCGAATTTTCTGAAGTTAGAGAAGCCTTTCTACAACTTATCCCAGGATGTTAAACGATGATAATGAAATCTGTATTTTATGAGTCAAATACAGATTTCAAATTCTCTTTTTTATAAGACTATGAATTAAATTTTCTCAAATAACTCTGCAGCAATCTTCCTAGCTAAATTATCTTTATCAACATCCAGTTCTGATAAATCTATAGCATATTGAATTGCCTCACGACCTGCGATTTCAATAGGTCCATAGTCATCATAATCCTCACCTGTATAAGCATTGTAGTCTCTAAAATCATCCTGCGTGAAATCAACTCCACACATTTGAGCTAAGTAGATGTATAACCATGCTTCTCCATGATTTTTGAAAATTTCTTCATACAGGAAGTATTCAATAGCACTCGTATCACCTCGATTACACAAGTACAGAATCTGGTTGTAAACTGTTTCCTTGTCTGCATCCAAATTAATTTCATGAAGATTCATAGGTGAATTTTTAATATAAGATTCAAAGTGTTCCGCTTGCTTTATGTATTCTTCATACTTTTCTTTATTTTTCTTAGTCTCATCAGAATTGATATATTTTTGTTTATTATTGTCCCAACGACTTCCAAAATTTGAGCCATGTCGACCATAAGGGGCTATCTGATTTGCTAAATAACGATAGTAGGCCCCGAGTAGAGCATAAGCATCAGCATTCTCACGATCTTGCGCATAAGATAAAATCTTCTCAAAAATAGCCCCAATTTTTGAAAACTCGAAATAATCACCTCCAAGTTCTAGGTCATCCACCTTACCATTTTCAAAATTGATATAACTTAATTCCTCTCTTACAGCATTGAAGTTAATAACTTCTAAATTAAGCCATAAAAGTTCTCGATAGACTGTTTTAGAAATCGACAAATAAAACTCTTCTGAGGCATCTAACTTAAGTAAAACCTTAAGTCTTATAATAATTTTTCTAATCTGCTCCAATAGAACATTACCTTCATAATCATCCCAATGAAGATCATCTTCACTATAATTTAGATAATCTGTTTCAGGCGGATTTTCCAATATTTCTAGAGTTAGAGCATCAACCAATTCGTGCTGATAATACTCTTCAGAATCATCATATTGAGCATCAAGTAAAAGATTTTGAGCAACAAAAGAGCTATAGGTCCTATAGTCCTGATCTAAAGCAATTAATTCATAAATATGTGAACGGCTAATCTTTACAGAATGCTGTTCCTGAATTTTTTTAGATAATTGAAATGCGAATTCTTGAATAGACATAATTTTCTCTACTTCCAACTCTAAACTCTTTATACAAAGAATCTTTGGTGTCATAAGACTTCTAGCAACGCATGTTTAAATGCTAAGAACCAAACGAGTTGATACTTAAGAAAATTAGATTTTAGATATGGCTTTAAAAATTAAACCTATGGTTTTTTATCCCTTTTCTACTCATGCGTAAGTACGGTAGGCGACCTTATTTTTAAAATAATAAATTTCGCATAAATTTACAATTGCCAAAATAGAAAAGTCAGCTAAAAAGCGGACAGTCAAAAAATTCATTCTTTTTCAGACCTACTTTTTATCTTTTTTTGAGCATTTATAATCACTAAATCGAGAAGCGTTAAAGTCTGCCCTTTTAGGCTATATCCAGACAGCTGATGGAGAACCTCAAAAAGTAGCTGATACTTTTCTGTATTTGGTCGCTCTAGTGCCCAAACCTTTTTATAAAGTTGAGATTGACGAAATTTCCCGGCAAGAAAACGGTCAATTTCGATTCTTTTTAGAAACTTTTTACTGTCTAAATTTTCATCATCTTTTACTTTATAAAGACTTAAAACCCCACCACCCACTTCAAACTTACGTTGATTTTCAGCCTTTCGCTTTTTCCCGGCATACTTTTTCTGGATCTGACTCAAATACAGCTCCAAGTCACTGTATTCAAGCTTTTGCGCTTTAAAATTCAGATAACGCGTACACATCGTTTTCAGGATATTCATTTCAGCCGGATCTAGATCATCTTTTTTATAATCTTGGTACAGCTCCAGGAATTTTTCTTCATACTCAGTCCTTCCTGGAGTTATCACCAACTCATCAAACAACAACTGAAGTTTCAAATGCTCACGGTACGGTTTTAACGCTTCTTTCACCAGAATCTGCTGAGCTTCTGACAACATTTCAAAATTAAAGTCTTCAGCTTGTAGTGCAGCAATAACCTGATTTTGCAGTTCAGAGCGAGGATCTTTTTCTAACAGGAACTCAACGAAAGCGTGTAACTCTGCCATTTGTAAAAGTTGAGCTGGTCTACCACGCTTTTTTGCTTTTTCTTGGGTCATATCATCTGCCGCCTAATTTTCAGAACTGCTACCGATTTAAATATGGTTTTACCATATTTAAATCGGGCAGTCTGAAAATAATTATTTAAATTAAAAATAAAATTTCTTGAAAAGAAATTTTATTTTTAATTTAAATAATTCGCACTTGACAGTTTCTTCTAATCGAAGAAACTAGTACGCAATGGGGCGATTCCCCCTTGACCCCCTTTAACCGGATTTCTCAGCCATTCAGGCATTTCAAAATCCGGACGGTTTTCATTCCGTTTCACTGCATAAAAACCGGTCCCCAAGCCACCAGAGGTGAACATGGCCAGCTACCATTTCAGTGTAAAAAGCAAAAATAAAGGCTATGCGACCGGCCACTACCTCTATATTTCCCGGCTGATGCAATATGAAGGCATTCGAAAAACAAGCAATGAAACCATAGAACATATTGAACCTGGACGTTGCATGCCCGCCTTTGTCAAAGATCCGATTGAGTTTTGGCAGGCAGCCGATAGTCATGAACGAGCCAATGCCAAGGCCTACATGGAGTATGAAATTGCCCTCCCCAACGAGTTCACGCCAGAACAGCGTAAAACGCTCATAGAGACGTTTTTAGACAAACACATAGTCCCACAGCAATATCCTCACTCATACGCCATACACAACGTAAAATCACGCATCAGTGGCGAAGATCAGCCTCATTGTCACCTGATGTTCTCGCTAAAAGCGGATGACGGCATTGAACGCAGCGCAGAACAGTACTTCAAACGCTATAACCCTCAAGATCCAGCCAAAGGCGGTGCTAAAAAAATCCAACTTCAAGATGGCCATGAAAACTATTCCACTTTTTTGATCTATATCCGAAAACAATGGGAAAATCATTTGAATGATGCCCTTGCACAGCACTGCCCGACCGTCACCTACACACTGGATGGCCAAGACATCACCATCAAAAATCAGGTTTCAGCAGACAGCTATGAAAAATATAACGAGATCCACAGCACGCTATACCTTCCAGAGCCAAAACTAGGCGTTGGCCAACAAAATGCGACAGCGGAATATCTCGCTCAAATCCAAAAAATCCGAGAACACAACCAGCAAGAACGAGAACTCGAAGAACGCCAAAAGCAATTAGATCAACAACATGAATATTTTTATAGTGCTGAAAACCATCCATTTTCATCATTGGAAGTGATGTATTACCTGAATTACTTAATCAAAAATGCGAAAAATAAGGAAAAACTGGAAAAAGATTTTAGTGAAATTATCAAAATTCAAGAGCCTATACTGCACCAAGAAGGCTGGAACCTGAATAACATGAATCGAAAATTGAGAGATTCAGAACATAACTCAACGCCACGCTTTGAGTTTGAAGTCCATTCCCAGCCAAATTATCCATTACCCATGCAAAATAAGCCCCCTCAACCCGAACAGCCAAAGCCAAAATCTGATGATTATGATTACGGTGGTCCTGGTTTTTAAAATTATCTGGCTTTATTCAGGCCTTACAGAGCGAGTGTCTACGAGCGAACAGACCCAATTAAAATTTTCGCCATGCTTTTTCCCTGATTACAAACTCCCCTTTGCTGCTGAGACTGAGATACAGAGCATCCCGGAGGGTGCGAACAGATTTAATTTGCATCTAGGTCGAGCGAAGCGAGTATAAAAAACTTATGAGCGAAGCGAATTCCGAGTTGCTTTTGCTTTTTTGAAGTTATCACGAGATTAACCCAAAAATTGCCCCTTCGAACTGAGCGTAAGCGAAGTTCAATAGAGTTTGAGCGTAGCGAAAACATAGGGCAATTTTTCATTCTTTCCTTTTTAATATATTTTAAATCTTTTAAATCTTTTCAGTCGTCTCTGTGCCTTATATAGCAAAGGTTTCAACGTTTAAATATGACGGATTGACTACTAACTATGACGGATTGACTACTAACTATGACGGATTGACTACTTAACTATGACGGATTGACTACTAACTATGACAAGTATATATTTGTCATATATTAGAAAAATCAATGGTTTTGTTTTGAATAAAAATCACGTTGTAAAATCAAATCAAGTAATAGAAGCATCGTATCAATTAAGTGCCGTAGAGCAACGAATTGTCTTAGCTGCCATTTCACGGATTCCCAAAAATCAGCCTATTACAGATGATGAGTTATACCCTGTTAGCGTCGATGAATTAAAACAATTGGGCGTACATGAGAAAACTGCATACAGAGATTTAAAGGAAGGTATTAATAGACTCTATGAGAGGTCTATTAACCTCAGTATTGATGATAAATCTATAAAAATGAGATGGGTGCAAGAAATCCAATTTTTAGATAGTCAAAGTGTCATTGGAATCCGTTTTTCAAAACCCATTCTGCCATTCATTTCCAATCTAAGTAGAGAATTCACCAAATATGCCTTATCAGACATTGCTGGGATCAATAGTGGATACGGTATTCGTATTTATGAGCTACTGGTTCAATATCGGCAAATAGGTAAGCGTGAAATTTCTGTTGAGAGTTTACGGACAATGTTAGAACTCGGTAAAAAGTACCCATTATTCGCTGATTTCAAGAAACGAGTAATTGACACTGCTATAGACCAAATCAATGAATATAGCCCTTTAAAAGTCACTTATGAGCAGAAAAAAACAGGGCGTAAAGTCACTCATATTATCTTTTCTTTTAAAGAAAAATCTAAATCCATAACACATACCTCGAAAGATTTTTATCAGCTATCTGATGCTCAAATTAATCTATTCGGGAATCAATTATCACGTTTACATGAGCTTTCCCATTTAGCCTCAGAAGGTGAAAGTTATGAGATTTTAGCTGCTAAAATTAAGGATATGCTTAGAAACCCTCACCAACAACAGCAGTTTTTGCCACACTTAAAGAACTTAGGGTTTAAAGCTTGAGTGTATTGAAGAATACACTTATTGTATTCTTCAATACGTATCCTAAATACACAGCAATACACTATGAAAACAAGTACAAAATACAGTGTTAGTGATGCAGCCACACTGTATAAGAAATCTCGTGCTACACTTTATAAAGATATAAAAAATGGGGTGTTAAGTCGTGATCATGATGGCTCTATCGACTTCTCTGAGTTACTCCGCGTTTATGGTGAACCTTTTAGTGGAAAACACTCAAAACACACTGATACGTCTCCAACACAAACTATAAATACACCTGAATACACAGACAATACAGTTATTGAACTAAAGAATCAGATCGATTTTCTAAAGAAACAGTTAGAAAAAGCAGAAGATCGCGAAGCTAAAGCAAATTCTCGTATTGATACATTACTTACCCTAATTGAAATGAAGCCAACTCAGGTTCATCCCACACCAACTTCAGATCAATCTTCAGTGCAATCTAGTCCATCTCAAGTAGAACCTACATTGAATGTAGATAACGACAAACATGACGGATTGACTACTCCGGAAAAAACGGAAAATAAGCGTATTCCGGTGCCGGAGCCGGTTGAACCGGAGCAGCCGAAAAGAGGGTGGTTAAGCCGGTTTTTCTTGCCGAATGGCTAAGGGTACTATTCAACTGAGCTAATCAAAGTTGTAAGGATTTGATTAAAGAATAGCCATATTACGTGAAAGATCACAAAAAAAAGCCCGTACAGGGATGTTCGGGCTATAAACTTTGAAATAAGTATATGAATTTCAAGGTAAATTATGACACATTTCGTATAAGGTGTATTATGTTAATTTTAGAAAA
>NZ_JFWX01000079.1:0-7881 GCF_000588095.1 Acinetobacter sp. 1130196
CAGTACTTCCCTCTAAAGATAACGTAACGTTAACTTTGGAGATCCAAGAAATGGCCAAACGTTTTAGTGCTGAATTTAAACAGCAAGCAATTGATTATGCACTTTCAAACTCACACGAGCCTATAGCTGCAATCGCCCAGAAATTAGGTGTGGGTTATTCAACTTTAGACAAATGGATTCGTGAAACCAATCCAGTGGGTTCAAGCAAACGTCAACTTTCACCAGAACAACAGCGGATCTTGGAATTAGAGAAAGAAGTCAAACAGCTCAAGGAAGCCAATGACATCTTAAAAAAAGCGCATGTGTACTTTCTAACAGATCATGCCAAGAAAAGTACACGGTAATTCAAGATCTAGATATGAATGAAGTCACGGTATCTTCTGCCTGTAAATACCTAGGTGTCAGCACTTCAGGCTATTATGCCTGGCGAAAACGTCAGGCCAATACGGTAGAGAAATATAATGATTTAAAAGCCGTATATTGGCAGCATCATGCACGATTGGGTGCACCTTCATTGGTACATGACATGCATGATTTAGGTTACAGCATGAGTGAACGCACTGTTGGAAGAATGCTGAAAAATCTGGGTTTACGCAGCAGGATTGCGCGTAAATACAAGCATACGACTGATTCAAACCATCGTTTGCCTACAGCACCCAATCTGTTAGAGCGTCAATTTACAGTCATTCAGCCTAACAAGGTTTGGACAACGGATATTACCTATATCCGTACCAAGCAAGGTTGGCTGTATTTATGTGTGATGCTGGATCTATTTAGTCGTCGTATCGTGGGGTGGCAAACCAGCCATCGAATAGACCGCCAGTTGGTGTGTGATACGTTTAACTATGCAATGGCTCGTCAGGGGTATCCAACTGGTGTTATGGTTCATTCGGACCAAGGTTCACAGTACTGTAGTCGTGATTTTAGAGCGCTGTTACTGACAAATGATTGTACTCAGAGTATGTCTAGACGTGGAAACTGTTGGGATAATGCAGTGACTGAAAGCTTCTTTCATACATTGAAAGGTCATGTGGTCCATGGCAGTGTGTTTGCCACTCGAAAAGAAGCGAATGCTGTCTTGTTTGACTATATTGAGATTTATTACAATCGGGTCAGAAGACATTCTGCAAATGGCTGGTTAAGCCCTGAAGCCTTTGAGAAGAAATATTTTAAGAATTTAGAGGGATTTGTTGTCCACGATACTGTCTAGGATCACATTTATTGCACTTAGCTTGAAAGTAATTTATGAGAAATCTAAACACAAACAGGTGTTAAAGCTCGAAGAAAGTCTATAAACATTAATCGATAAATAAAAAAAACTGATTTAATTACTTAAATCAGTTTTTTTATTGTGAAAGTTAAATATCAGAAAATTTTGCCTTTAGTCTCACTTGGATTTTCGCCAAACTCTTCACGATATTCTTGAGAAAAACGACTTAAATGATTAAAGCCCCAGTCATAGGCAAGCTTTGAAATAGAAACCTTTTTATCTGCTCCTGTAGTGCTCAAGATTTTGTAAATTTGTTGGAGTCGATATTTTTTCAAATACGACATTGGGCTGGTGCCGTAGTACTGTTGAAATTCGTCATACAATTTTGATTTTGAAACCCCAGCCAACCGTTGCAAGTCTTCTGCACAGATTTCTTCGTGAGCATGTTCAATAATAAAATTACGAACCTTACGAATATAAGCTGGCTCATCTTGATATGAAAGTGACTTTAAAGCTTCAGAGTAGTTGTTTTCTTGAGATAATAGTAAGGCTTTAATTACAAAATTTTCATAGTCTTCAGATAACATCTGCAAACCATAAAAATTGCTATATTTCGATTTTAGCTGTAAAAAATTCTGAATATTCTTCCACCATGCGCCAATCAGTTGCTCAGAGTCTAAGTGCATTTCAGGGTTAAAAATGATAGGCGTTTCTATAGGTTTATTCAGTAAATCTGCAAGGACAATCTGCATACTTCGCTCAGGAATAACCACCTGAAATTTTCTACAGTCTTTATCGATAATCAGATCTTGTTGATCATTATTTGAAACAATTAGGCCTCTGTTTTCATCAGATTGATAATGTGCACCACGAATGTTGAGAGCTTGTCGCCCCTGTATAGGTAAACTAATGCTATACGCTTTTAAATTTGAGATGTTAATAGCGACATTTGCACCATAACTGATTGTGCCGATTGCCATTTTTTTATTAGGCAAACGCATTCCGTCATAATGGAAATCGAGATTGTCTTTATAAATCGTGTCTAGACGGTGTTCACCACAAATTGTGGACATCAGATTCTGCGCAAATTCAGCTTTGCGTGAATAATGATTGAGTTCCATCTGTTGGCTGAGTGATATCATATCCTTTTCACCTAGCTAAAACTTATTGCTAAAAAAGCAACTTGTATGCCAATTAATACCCTTTAATTGACGAGTTTTCCTGAAAGTATCTAATCAGGACATGCGTAAATATTACTTTCTCATACTCTATTAAATTTTAAAAATGGAAATAAGTTAAATACCTTTAAAGTATAAATTTATACCTTAACGAACTTATTTTATTCGTTTTTTTTATAACAAGTTATAGTAGAGATAAAACATTATTTTGAACAGTAGACGATCGTAAATTTTTAATGAATAAAAAAACCGCTTATATAAAATAAGCGGTTTTTATAAAACAATTAAATTATTGGGCCGTATAACCGCCATCCATCACGACAGCTTGGCCTGTTACCCCACCTGCTTTTTCGCTTGCGAGGAAAATTGCATAGTCAGCGATTTCTTCAACAGATAGCAAACGCTTTTGAGGAACCATTGCCAAAATTACATCTTCAAGTGCACTGTCTAAACTTACATTACGGGTTTTAGCCAAATCTGCAATTTGCCCACGAACCAATGGTGTATCTACATACCCCGGACATAAAGCATTTACTGTAATACCGTCACGTGCACATTCTAATGCGGCAACTTTTGTTAGACCAATTACGCCGTGTTTAGCACTGTTATAGCCTGCCTTTCCAGCGAAACCAATAAAGCCATTAATTGAAGCCATATTAATAATACGACCATATTTTTGAGCTTTCATGATTGGGAAAACATGTTTAATACCAATAAATGCCCCTGTTAACATAACCTGAACTAACTTTTGAAAAACGGCCGTTGGAAACTCTTCAATAGGCGCAACATGTTGGAAACCAGCATTATTAATTAAGATATCAACCGTACCAAAGGTCTTTTGAGTCAGCTCAATTGCTTGTTTATAAGCGTCTTCATCAGTTACATCACATGGTGCAGATAAGGCATCAAAACCTTGCTCTTTAAGTGAGTTCGCCGTTTCTTGGCATTTTTCGGCATTCATATCAGAAATGACAACTTTGGCACCTTCTTGAGCAAATTTCTTAGCAATCTCTAGACCGATACCACTTGCAGAACCTGTAATAAAAGCAACTTTACCGTCTAAAAGTTTAGTCATCTATTTACTCCTTAATACTTATAACGTGCTGATTTAAACAATACCCGTTACGGTAAAGACCGTAATCACCACAAATACTGCTAATGTTTTAATTACCGTAACTGCAAATATATCTTTATACGATTGTTTATGGGTTAAACCTGTAACAGCGAGTAAAGTAATGACAGCACCATTGTGCGGTAAGGTATCCATACCACCTGACGCCATCGCAACTACACGGTGCATAACTTCTGGTGGAATACCCACAGCTAAAATCGCGGCGTTATAATGTTCAGCCATCGCACTTAAAGCGATACTCATACCACCAGAAGCTGAACCGGTAATACCTGCTAAAACAGTTGTCGTCACCGCCCCATTTACTAAAGGATTTGTAAAAGTACTGCTCATTGCATGACTAATCATGGCAAAGCCCGGTAATGACGCAATAATGGCACCGAAACCGTACTCAGAAGCCGTATTCATCACGGCTAAAAGTGAGCCGCCGATACTCGCATTAATACCTTCTTTAAAGTTCGTTACTACACGTTGGTAATCAAACAAAATTGCAGTAATAATCCCTACAATGAGCGCAAGTCCAACCGCCCATATCGCACCAGTTTTCGCAACATCTACGGTGTAATCAGCTAGACCAACTGAGGCAAAATCAAAGCCATTTGGATACCATTCTTTGATTGCTTTAGATAAATATTTGTTCATTACTGCAACAAGAATGAGCGGTACAAATGCTAGAAACTGACGAGCCGAACTTCCATTATTTTGCAAGTTCATATCAGCTTCAACTTCTTGAGACGGTGTATTGTCTATACCAAAACCAGAGAATCCTTCCCCCGCTTTTGCAGCAGCGCGGCGACGCCATTCTAAGTAACTTAAACCCATGCATAGAACAAAAATAGCACCAATAATTCCTAGAAATGGTGCGGCATAAATATTGGTACCAAAAAAAGTGGTTGGAATTACGTTCTGGATTTGTGGCGTACCTGGCAATGCATCCATAGTGAATGTAAATGCACCCAGCGCGATGGTCCCCGGAATTAAACGTTTTGGAATATTCGCTTGTCTAAATAACTGATTGGCAAAAGGATAAATGGCAAATACAGCAACAAATAAACTAACACCGCTGTATGTTAAAATTGCACCTAGTAATACAACCGTTAAAATTGCTTTTTTTGCGCCAATCCATCTCACAATGGTTCGAGCGATAGACTCAGCAATCCCTGACATTTCAACGACTTTACCAAAAATTGCCCCGAGCAAAAACACAAGAAAGTAATCTTTAATAAAGTTCACCATTTTGGGCATAAAGACACCCGAATAAAACGGTAAAACATTGGCTGGGTTAATGAGTAAAACTGCAAGTAAGGCACAAATTGGTGCCATGAGAATGACAGAAAAGCCCTTGTAAGCTGTATACATTAACAGCCCAAGCGAAAGTAGAATTACAAATAATTCCCACATATATTCTTTCTCCCTAAAGAATAGATATTAGGTTCAATAAAATTACCAAAAGATATTTAGGTTATCCCAAACCTAAAATGATAAAAATCACAATATCCACGATTGGTAATAGATAAATGAGCTTAAAAATAAAATATCACTAAAATATTTAAAAACAATGTAATTTATTTAAATTTTAAAATATCAATAAAATACAGGTACTTATATAAATCTTCTAGTAAAACAAATTATTTAAAAGCCATTATTAATTTATAAAACTTATTAATTATTGAGTAAATTAAATTAATAATTTCATATTATTTAGTAAAGACAATTAAATAATATATTTTTTAAAATAATTTAGTAGATTTTCATAATTTAATCTTAAGAAAATAGTGAGAAAGCTGTATCTTAAACATCAAATCGCTATCCTCCCTACATTAAAAACTAGTCTTTACTAATTTATTAATTTGAATTTTTTGAGAGCTATTTATAGATTGAGCCAAAGGCTTTTTAAAGAGACTGGTTCTGAAATGACTTATCAGTAAGAATGAATGAAAAACAAACATAAACACATAAAAATTTAATGAATGGTCATATTTTTTTATGAATAAATTAGGGTCTAATTATAGCAAAGGCGTTAAAATATAAAACTTTAATTACTGCGACCAACCTACGAGTCCAATAAAGATGAAGAAAAAGATATTGTTTACAGGAAGTATATTGCTGACTTCTCTATCTGCCTCAGCTACACCATTAAAGTTACCTGATGACTGGACGCAAAATACTCAGCCATTCCAAATTACTGAAAATATATACTATGTAGGTACTCACGGTCTTGGAACCTATTTATTGACCTCTGATCATCAAGCTTTATTGATAGATACAGGTCTTCCGGAAAATACAGAGCAAATAGAGCAGAATATTAAAAAATTGGGTTTTAAGTTATCAGATGTAAAAATTATGGTTACAAGCCATGCTCATTGGGACCATGTAGGTGCACTTGCCCGCATTAAACAAGACACTGGCGCCAAATTAATTGCTATGCAGCAGGATGTTAAGGCTTTAGAAATAGGAAAACCAATAGGTGAAAACACCTTCCAAAGTATTCCTTTTACTCCAGTTAAAGTTGATAAAGTCATTCACGATGGAGAAGTAGTTAAACTAGGGAAATTAAAACTAAAAGCTACTCTTACCCCAGGCCATACTCCGGGTTGTACAACTTGGTCAACTGAAGTTAAATCTAATGGTAAGAATCTAAATGTTGTTTTCCCTTGCAGTCTCTCTGTTGCTGGCAATGTTTTACAAAATAATCATCAATATCCAAATATTGTAGAAGATTATCGTCAGAGTTTTAAGCGTTTAAAAAATATGAAGGCAGACATTGTGCTTACTAGCCATCCAGAAGTTGCAGATGTTATGGGAAATAAAGCGCGCAAAGATGCAGGTCAAGTTAATGCATTTATTCAACCAGAAAAACTTTCTGCTATTGTAAAAGATGCAGAAATGGCATTTGAAAAATCATTAGTTAGTAGTAAGCCGTAAATGTAAAATAGTACTATTTAGATTTAATATAAATTTAAAAGCCCTGATTGTGCAGGGCTTTTTTAGAAACTTTAATATCATCACCCTTCAACATTTTCTTTTTGGATCTATATCCAATCAAAAAATATATTTTTGGTTAAACTTGATATTGATCCGCTTTCAAATTGGGTTGATCTACAAGTAATTCAATAAAAGATGGGATTGAATTAGTGTTAAGTAAATACGGATTAAACTCATCAACATGATGATGAAAAAAGAAATCTTTTATTTTGGTATTTATAGGCGCAAATTTCATACTCCAATGTTTAAATAACCGCTGTTCGGACGGTTCCAAAAAGATGATTTCGCAGTTTTGATGTCTCGAATCTTTCAAAATTGATTTATAAAATAGCGTCTCAACTTGTTCTTTCTCCCCTTCTAAGTATTGTAAGAAGTATCCATTACCATAGTAAAGCACACCAGTAATGTCATTTTGAGAGTTGAATTTGACTGCTTCTGTGAGGATATCAATTAAATCTTGTTTTATTTGACTATGTTCACTATTGGTTTTACTTGCATACATAAAGCCTATTAAACTCATAGCGATAACTCGAAGATAAATGTCAACTGCATTCTGACACTTAGATATAAGCCTTACAATGCAACCTACTTAAAACCTTGTATTTCAAGAGTAAAGATTATTATCATTTTGAAAATGACAAACTTTAACAAGTAGAAATGTTTTGTAAATGAATGCCAACCTAACCAATTAACCAGAAAATCTTATTTCAAGTACACTTAAAACCTGTTTTTTAATTTGTGGCGGTCTAATGGAGAACCATGAAATTATTCTTCAAGACGAACACCATAAACAGCTTAAGATTGTCAAAGTTCAAGATGTTCGTTTTGATACTCATACACTGAACCATAGCTACCAATGGTTATGGGTATTTGATCATAGCTCAGAGTTTTTTCCATTTGAGCTGTGGGATCAACTCGACAGTGCAACCGTCCATCAAAAACTAAAGCTGAATAATCAGGTCTTTAAGATTATTAAGATTTTGACAAAGAAAACCAAATTAAGATATTCGTGATCAAAACTTTCTTTAACTAATTTTAATTAATAGAGAAGCTCCCGAAAGTGAGCTTTTCAAAACATGGCGAATTCAAACATGAGGTGCGACAGTTTCAAAAGCCATATGATAATCAACAAGCTGAGCAAATTTCTCTAATGGTGTAAGCCAATCTAACGCCTTTCTAGGACGAGTATTCAGTGACATGGCAACTTGATTTAAATAATGCTGATCTGCCTGATTTAAATCAATCCCTTTAGGTAAATATTGCCTAATTAAACCATTCATATTTTCGCATGTGCCTTTTTGCCAAGGTGAATGTGGGTCACAGAAATATACATCTATGCCTAAATCTTCTTCGAGTATTTTATGTTCTGACATCTCGCG
>NZ_JFWX01000080.1:0-6044 GCF_000588095.1 Acinetobacter sp. 1130196
AAGCCACAGAGTTTAATCAGGCTTTGAACAAAGCCAGTAACCATACGTAAAGAAAGACGGAATAGAGATTTGATCATTAAACAGCATTGAATCGCTGTATCGGAATAAGTTTGATTTCGTCCTTGCTTGCCTTGTGGTTGTGCATACCATTGCGTCTTAGGATCAAACCAGATTGAAATATTTCCTCGCTTGATTAAAGCTTGGTTATACGAGGACCAATTGGTTGTACGATAGATTTTAGGTGTAGGCTTCTTCATCTGGAAATTATATTACTGAAGAAGCCTTCAAGAATAGCTTTGTGCAACAAAGCCCATCCTTATATATAAAATAACAAAGACAACTTTTTAAAAAAGACTATTTACTTATATTCACGTGCATATTAATCACTATAAAGGGACTGAAATTTAAATAGAGGTAGTCTAGACATGGAAAATACAACAAATGAGTATCCAACAGCAGTTCCAGCACAAGTTCAACCTCATCAGCCAGGCGATCAGGAGAAGATGCATCCTGAACCAGAAATCATTAAAGCATCTCATAAAGGTAGTGAGAAACTAAAAGGCAAAGTTGCCGTCATTAGCGGTGGCGATAGCGGTATTGGCCGTTCGGTTGCCGTATTGTTTGCCCGTGAAGGCGCCGATATTGCAGTTCTGTATCTTGAAGAGGATCAAGATGCTGAAATCACCAAACAACTTGTTGAAAAGGAAGGACAGCACTGTCTTCTATTAAAAGGTGATATTTCCGATGCAGACCTTGCAAAACAAAATATTGATAAGGTTTTACAGCATTTTGGAAAAATTAATATTTTAGTAAATAATGCTGGAGTTCAATATCAGCAAAAAGAAATTGAAAGTATTAGTAATGAACAATTAGAAAAAACATTTAAAACAAATATTTTTGCCATGTTTTATTTAACCAAAGAAGCGATTCCTTATATGGAAGAAGGTGATAGTATTATAAACACCACCAGCATTACCAGTTATCAAGGTCATGATGAGCTCATCGATTATGCGAGTACTAAAGGTGCGATTACCTCTTTTACTCGTAGCTTGTCGAACAACTTAATGAAACAGAAAAAAGGTATTCGCGTAAATGGTGTGGCACCAGGGCCAATTTGGACTCCTCTCATTCCAAGCAGTTTCGATGCAGAAACGGTTGAGAAATTTGGTAAAGATACACCAATGGGTCGCATGGGTCAGCCAAGTGAAGTCGCCCCTGCTTACCTTTTTCTTGCCTCAGATGATGCAAGTTATATTACGGGTCAGGTAATTCATGTAAATGGCGGTCAAATTGTTAATGGCTAAGCGCTAACGTCATTTAGAAAAAGCCCTGAAAGCTTCAACTTTCAGGGCTTTTTTATTTAAGCCGGTACGTGTGCGGCTATTTGTTCTCGTGACCAAACACGATGAGCTTTAATCAGATTTTTAAATTTTTCTGCAATATGCTGGAACTCATCCTCAACCAAAGTTCCTTCATCTGCAACTAAACCGAGTGGTTCAAGCAAATCAGATTTATTGCCTAAAAATGCAATTGGTTTTAAATGCTTATAAGCTTCTAGTACATAATGGCGCGCTACACCATCTTGCATCACTGCATTTAAATTATCGCCATCTGGAACAATTACAGCATCATAAGCAATTGAAGGTTCAGCCATTTGCATACCATCAGCTACAATAATATTGTCTTTATGGTCTTTTACTGGAGCCAAGCTCGGCGCTAGTAAATGAACAACTACACCTTCTTTAATTGCCCAATTTTTAATTGCTTCAAGTGTATCTGACTTCACAAGATTATGAATAAGCACAGCGACTTTTCTACCTTGAATGTCTTCAGGAGGGAAAGCTAAAAAAGACAACTTGGCAGATTTTTCAATTGCTGTTTTCTTATAATCTAAGGTTAAATCCGGCACTTCAATACCTAAATTCGCACCGACTTGACGTGCCAGATCGAGGTCGATATTTGCCAAAATTTGTTGAACTTGGCGCTCACGAATATGTTTTCTTTGAACTTTACTTAACTCAAAAGTATAGGCATCGACCACATGTTTTTGCTCATGCGGCGCAAGGCTTTTGTAATAAAGTCGAGGCTGTGAGAAATAATCAGAAAATGTCTCACTTCTTTGACGAAGTTTATGTCCGCTGATTTTTTCAGGATAACTTTCAAAACCACCATTTGATGCTGCTGGCGGTGTCTCAACTGGCCAATTTCCATCGATCGAGTTTGGTTGATATGAAGCTTGACCTTTATGAATGGTATGTTGATGAATGCCATCACGTTGATTGTTATGGAATGGACACACAGGTTTGTTAATCGGAATTTGGTGAAAGTTTGGTCCACCTAAACGGCTTAACTGGGTATCTGTATATGAAAATAGACGTGCTTGTAAAAGTGGGTCATCTGTAAAATCAATACCAGGCACTACATGACCCGGACAGAAAGCCACCTGCTCTGTTTCAGCAAAGAAGTTATCTACATTTCTGTTTAAAACAAATCGACCAATTGGCGTAACAGGGACTAATTCTTCAGGAATAATTTTTGTTGGATCAAGCAAATCGAAGTCAAAGTTCATTTCATCTTCTTCTTCGACAATCTGCACCCCGAGTTCCCATTCTGGATAAAAACCTTGCTCAATCGCTTCATAAAGATCACGACGGTGGAAATCTGGGTCTTTACCAGCAAGTTTTTGAGCTTCGTCCCATACGAGCGCACTTAAACCTTGTTTTGGTGTCCAGTGAAATTTCACAAAGTGTGATTTACCTTCGGCATTAATTAGACGGAAGGTATGCACACCAAACCCTTGAATTGAACGTAAATTACGTGGAATCGCACGGTCTGACATTGCCCAAATTACCGCATGTGCAGATTCAGGTACTAAAGACACAAAATCCCAGAAAGTATCATGTGCAGTTGCACCAGTCGGGATTTCTGTATCTGGTTCAGGTTTTACTGCATGGACAAAGTCCGGAAACTTAATACCGTCTTGCACAAAAAAGACTGGGGCGTTATTACCAACTAAGTCGAAATTACCTTCTTGGGTATAAAACTTAATTGCAAAACCGCGAATATCACGGACAGTGTCGGCTGAACCACGCGGCCCTTGCACTGTTGAAAAGCGTACAAAAATTGGAGTTTGAATGGTTGGGTCTGTTAAGAACCCAGCTTTGGTCAAACGTTCATTTCCTTCATAAGCCTGAAAATAACCATGCGCCCCTACACCACGAGCATGCACAATACGCTCAGGTATACGCTCATGGTCAAAGTGGGTGATTTTTTCTCTTAAGATAAAATCTTCCAACAAGGTCGAACCACGAATACCCGCTCTTAAGCTATTTTGGTTATCAGCTATTTTAACACCTTGATTTGTGGTTAATGCCTCATTGGTTGCATCATCTCTTACTGTGTCTAACTGTTCAGTTTTCTGGGTAGTATTGGCTTTATTTGCTGCATCGGCACCAGCCATTTCACTTGTTTTATTAGTTAATTTAGTTTTGTCGTTCATGTCCATTACCTATGTTTTGAAAGTTAAACTTGGGTTGAAGTTGAAAACGTTTATCAAACTAGTTTTTAAACGTCCCTAAATAAGGAAAAAGAAGTTCTACGTATTTACGAGTACTCCAAAGACCAATACTTTTATGATGAGAATCAGGGGCTAGAAACGGAGTAAGTTTGCATATTTTTATTGCAAGATCACTTGATTGCAGCACGCGCTCTTGCAGTGCATCAAGCTCGCCATCAGAGATATAGCTAAACAGATAATCTTGAATACGCTGGCTATTCTTTAGTTCTCTGCTGTATGCCAAGAAGTTAGAAGAATGATCACTACCAGCGATCCAGTCATGAATAATTTGACGCTCTACAGGGTTAAATACCCCAAACATTTTTCCATTTTCTTCATTAATCATCCGCCAGAACACGCTCTGTTCAGGGTCGGTATTAAATTTAATCCATTTCTGTTCAGTTAAATGATTGATCAATCCTGCAATATCATCGGGGTTTGATAACCATTGATTAATAGTTTTGCAGCCAAACTGTCTGGTTTCGTTATGAATTAACTGACCGACAAGTGCTTTTCTTTTCAAAATTTTATGAACAAAGTCTTCAAGACTTAAATTCTTTATAATATTTGAAGAAGATTCACCACGGTTATTCAAGGCAAAACCTTGTTTTAACTTGGTAAAGAAGAGCTCTTTATCCCTGTATTTATTGTAAATATCTTCAATAACCTTAATCGCTTTATAAGCATGGCCATTGTCAATATTGTCGATAGTAATGTGTAAATTAAAGTATTTAGAATCGATACCTAATTCAGCAAGCTCATAATTTGAAATTAAAAGATGCAGAGGAAGCTGCTCATAACCTAAGTTAAAACCAACAATTTCTGGAATAAACTCAGGCGGTGCATACCCTAATGCAAGCTGTACTACGGCTTGATGGTAATAATCATCTTCTAAAAGCAGGTCGAAACTGTCGAGTCCAAGACTACGTAAAAGATCATCATAGATACACACATGATTCGCTTTCGGTTCACCTAATCCAAGCTCTTCCAGATAAGTAATAATAAGTTCATGAAAGACAGGATCATTCCAGTAATGTACAGAGCTATATAGCCAAGCACCATCTACTTTTTTGGTCGGAGATACCTTTATTAAAAACTCAAACGCCTGAGCAACATTCTGAAAATACTCTCTACCATGACCATCTTGTCTACGATTTAAATATGCCTGAAATTCCTGACAATTTTTTTTATTATCGTTTTCACACCATTCTTTAATCGAATCGATACTTGAAGGAAAATCTATTTCCGTCATCTCTAGTTTATCTATTTCTTTAATAAGAAAATCTCTTGCCTTTTTCTCTTTCTCAAAACTTGAAACATCAGGGTCAAGAAAAAAAACAAACAATTCATAATAATTTTGTTGATTATCTTGTAATAAGTCTAATAATCTTTTTTTCACTACAACAGGCATTTTCATTCTCCGTTTGTGAGATATCAATTACCATACGTCACCCTAACTATAATCAAGTTTTAACTTTGTTATTTTGCGTTATTAAAAATTAAGATCAAACCTGAAAATTAAAATATTTCAACAACATAGTTACTAACGCAAAATTACATTTAAACTTTTAGAATTATTTAAGCTGCTGTTTTTATATAAAATTTGCAAAACTTAATCTAAACTTACATTAGTTTCACCATCAAAATTATAAACATTAAAAAAATAACAAAGCAAATAGTTATATATTTTTATAACATTTTAAAAACAATTTAAGGGAGAATTAAAATGTTTAATTCATGTTGTAAATTATTAGCTAAGGAAAAAATTAAAATTGCTTTTTTTGAAAGTGCTTCTGCCGGCTATCTGGCTTACCGCTTCTCTTTGAGCCCTTATTCGGGGGATATATTGATTGGAAGCCTTGTGAGTTATGATCTTCGTGTCAAAGAAAATACCCTACATATTTCAGAAGAACTTATTGAAAAATATACAGCAGAATCAATGCAAGTAACTGTTGAAATGATTAATAAAGGAAAAGAGCTTTTACATGCAGATATGTATGTTGCATGTACGGGTCTACTCAAAAAAGGGGGTTCCGAAACACAAGAAAAACCAGTAGGAACGTTCTTTTATTCAATATATTATAAAAATAATTTTTATAATTTTAGGCGTGTATTAAAAGGACCAGCTTTTTTAAAGCTTAGAAAGTTGACTTACTACATTACTCAAGATAGGCTTTGTTGCATAAACATTCAAAAGCTGAGTTCTCCCCAATCCATTCAAATTTAAGACACAACTTGGGTGCGAGGTCTACCTAATTCCGTAAATCTATTCAGAACTGCCACACGCGCATGAATTTCATTGACCTGACTTTGAAAATGTCTTGCCGTCAGCCTATCACCTAATAATTTGATGCAATGCATCTTGGTTTCCACCAAACTACGACGGTGATAACCCGACCATTTTTTCCATAGGGTTCTGCCTAAATGTTTAACCGTTTGAAGTAACTCATTTCGTTCTATTGAACTTATTTTAGAATCTTTCCAGGGC
>NZ_JFWX01000081.1:0-5735 GCF_000588095.1 Acinetobacter sp. 1130196
CCAGATGAAGAAGCCTACACCTAAAATCTATCGTACAACCAATTGGTCCTCGTATAACCAAGCTTTAATCAAGCGAGGAAATATTTCAATCTGGTTTGATCCTAAGACGCAATGGTATGCACAACCACAAGGCAAGCAAGGACGAAATCAAACTTATTCCGATACAGCGATTCAATGCTGTTTAATGATCAAATCTCTATTCCGTCTTTCTTTACGTATGGTTACTGGCTTTGTTCAAAGCCTGATTAAACTCTGTGGCTTGAATTGGACAGCACCAGATTACTCCACCCTTTGTAGACGACAAAAGCATATTGATATTGCGATAAGCTATCAGAAAAGTCATGATGGGTTACACCTACTTGTCGACTCTACGGGTTTAAAGTTTTTAGGTGAAGGCGAATGGAAGCGTAAAAAACATCAGCCTGAATACCGTCGGCAATGGCGTAAACTGCATATTGGTATAGATGCTGAAACACTGCAAATACGTGCCGTTCAGCTTACTACAAATAATGTCAGTGATTCACAAGTACTAGGTGATTTACTGGATCAAATTCCACTAGATGAGCGAATAGATTCTGTCTATACCGATGGCGCGTACGACACGAAGTGCTGCAGAAAAGTGATTTCAGATCGTCAAGCACATGCAGTAATTCCACCCAGAAAGAATGCCAAGCCCTGGAAAGATTCTAAAATAAGTTCAATAGAACGAAATGAGTTACTTCAAACGGTTAAACATTTAGGCAGAACCCTATGGAAAAAATGGTCGGGTTATCACCGTCGTAGTTTGGTGGAAACCAAGATGCATTGCATCAAATTATTAGGTGATAGGCTGACGGCAAGACATTTTCAAAGTCAGGTCAATGAAATTCATGCGCGTGTGGCAGTTCTGAATAGATTTACGGAATTAGGTAGACCTCGCACCCAAGTTGTGTCTTAAATTTGAATGGATTGGGGAGAACTCAGCTTTTGAATGTTTATGCAACAAAGCCGGTTTAAAGTATTGTAATACCTATATCTTAGGAGGATGGATATTTAATTGATAATTAAAGTTGATTTCTAACTTTTCATAACCGAACTCATGACCATTAACAATATTTTGCTGGGTTAAACGTCCCATCGTATCGTAATGTTGTTCTTGGCTAATTCCGTTGGCATAGTGACGTACAATTTCACGGTGTAAATCATCACGCTCAAAGCTAATAAGGTCTTGACCATTCACTATTAAACTTTGTACATGACCGCTACCATACGAAACACTATTAATGTTTTGGTATCCCAAGAAATTTATTTCAAGTTCAAATTTATTAACAATATCTACAATTTTTTGTTTACTACGTAGATATAAGTTTTATCAGTATCTCTAACAATATAATTAGACAAGTAGATTTTTTAAGAGCTCAAAAATCATTCTATTAAACATCTTATTTTAAAGTAGTACTTCAAATATATAGAAGTACTACTTTTAATTTTGGAATACCCTTTATACCTTAACCATAAAAAAATTCTAAAAAATAGTCTACATCCAATACTACATTTTCTTTTATAAGGGTTTTCTTTAGTTCTTCTAAGAAACCTGTCTTATATCCTCCATTTTCACCTCTAGGGTTAGAGTCATATAAATCAATAATTAAATTTTGTATAACATTAATTTGCAAAAAAAATCAAATAAATTTTTAGCAATGATATGTAATTCATCGCCTGAAATACATGCTCCTATCTCGCCACTATTATGATTTATGTATACAATATTTACATCATGCTGTGTTAAGAATACTGTAGCACTTTCCCCATCGAATATATCTTCAAACATATATTGAATATTGTCTAACGAATCTTTTCCTAAAAAATCATTTATATTCCCTCCTAGATCAATATTAAAATCATTTTCAGGAATACAACTTAAATAGCTTTTAAACAGATCATCATTAACAGAATTAACCTGATTAATAAGGAATCCTTCACCATAAATTATTTCATTACATTCACCAACTTCCTCTAATAATTTTTTAAAACAAACTTGCACTATTAAGACTCCCTATTTAATACAATTAAATAGTATCAAATATTTTATCTAAAAATCATTAAAACCCAACACAAAAACTAAAAATATTTAAAGGGATATCTTTCATATAAACCTTCATTAATAGAATTGACTAATTTCTTAAATTGATCTTGTTCAACTTTATTAAGCTCTTCGTTTATATCCAATTCTTCTTCAAGTTGTTGATAAGAAAATGCCATTTTAAGAAAGTCTTCAAAAGTAATTCTCATATCTATAAACTGATTAATATTCAAATACTCCCCTTGGTTATGGTCATAAAACAAGATATTATTTTTTTCCTTACCTATAAACCATTCATCACCTTGACCGGTACGACCAATTATCCAAACTTTCTCACTAATTTCAGGATAATTTTCATGAAGATATTGATTTTCTTTTAATGCTGTTTCGTACCCCAAAATTATAATATCAGGTGTAATTTCTATTTCTCTATATTTACCTAAAAAAGATAAATAATTATCATCGAGCTGAGGTAGTTTGCCAAATTTCTTTATTTCGCTAGTTCTTTCAAATAATTTCGCTTTAATTTCTTGATCTGTCAACCTTGTCCCGCGCGCAAAGCTCCCCATTGGTCCGTACGCAGTTCAAAACCCTCTCCGCGGTCTTCACCTTCCGCTTTATCTTTAGGATGACTGAGTTTCCCCAGATTTAACTGGCTTGCACCATGACTGCTTTGTAGCTGGGTACTAATTTGGCCCGGGGTATCATCAAATCTGAGTTGTCCAAAACCACCACCCGACACTTCTTTGGAACGGATACCACTCAGCTTTTTAGTATCGGGAAGTTTACCTTTGTTATCAAACTTGGTTGGATGACGCTGTGCCTCATGAATTCGGCCCATCACAAATGGTCGGTCTATATCACCATTAAAGAAGTCAATAACGACAATTTCACCAACACGCGGTAAAAAACGCGCACCATAACCTTCTCCAGCCCACGGCGTTAAAACGTCAATCCAAGCTGAATCGGTGTCATTATTATTGGCTCCTGCACCCCCATCATGGCTATGATCATCACTACGGGTAAACAGGAAACGGACTTTAATACGTCCCCATTCATCTACATAAATTTCTTCACCTTCAGGACCCACCACTTTTGCGCGTTGTGGATGAGTAACCGGACTATGAGTTTGTGGGTTATAAGCTGGCGTTGTTGGAATATGACGACGTTGTAAAATCAACTGATTCGCTTGGCGTTCATCACTGTTCTCGGGGTTTTGTATTGACCAGTTACTTTTCGCCAATAGACCATTAATTTGGTCATTTAAGTCTTTAGGTAAGTTATTCTGATTAAAGAAATTTTTAGAAACAATCAAAAAGCTTTTATCTGAGCCTTCATGCTGGTCTATTTCTGGGTGTTCATTGAGTTCGAAATAGTAACCCACATAGGCATCGCGGACTGTCGTTTGCGCAATAAAGCGTTTAGACTGTGCATCGTAATAATTGTTGAGGTTCTGGTTTAAGCGTTCAACTTGTTGATTTCCAGATTTAGTTACACCATCCTCACCCTTTAAGTCACCAGTCCATGCAGGCGCATAGTTCCAAGCTTGCTCTAAGCCAAGTGTAGCATTGTCATATTGTTCACTATGCTGATGCTTACTTTGAACGCTTCCAACTCCTTCTTCTTGTTCTAATATTTCTGCTTGCCAACGTTGTATATGCATAACGTTCGGTTGAAGAGAACGTTCGGCAGTTAGGCGAGTCATACTGTCGTATTGCTCCACTGCACTACTACGATGGTAACGAATCGTTTTACGGTCTAAGGGCTGATATTCACTATTGGCATCAATCAACCTGAGTTTCTGAGCTTGAATAGATGTATCGGTACTTGGAACAATATGCTGAGCTTCATCAATCAGCCAGTTAATCCCTTCACTACGAAGTAAGCGTGTGAGAAAGTCCCAATCACTTTCGTTATGTTGCATAACAAAAGGACGAACATCATAAGTTTTTGTTAAACCACTTAAATCTAAACTTAAACTTGCAGCAAATAGCGGATTTTTAACTTGCCATTCTTTAAAGAGTATTTCCCATATTTCAACGACGCTTTTATTCATAAATACGCGCGAATTGCGACGATATTTCCATAATGCGGTTGGGTCTTCTAAGGTCAGCTTATATAAAGTTAGACTGCCATCTGACTGGCCCTGTTGAGCATGAGTAATAATGCCTGTAACGCGAGTTAATTCACCTCGCTCCGTCACTATATCTACAGCGGCCTGACTGCCAATGAAAGATTTTAGTTGAATCGTTGCATTAGTTGATAGGCATAAAAGTTCTGCTTTTAAACCATCATTGAGTGCATGTACACCATCAATTCTTTGCAGAAATACTTGGTCATTCAATATCGGAGAAGTAAATTGAATGTGAATAGCACGTTTCTGTGGGCTAATGCCCAAACTATCTAAAACTTGATGAATACTGTTCAACATCTTTATAGGACTGAATTATATTTAGCATTATTTTACAAAGCACGTACAGATCTGTCCATTTAATTAATAATTAATTTTACATTTAAATTAACTATAAAAAATTATTCTATCTACTCGAATATTTTTCTAACGGAGCAAGATCAAATAATTTTTTAATTTTTCTATATTAAACCTTATTTATAAAGTATTAATTATTAAAAATAGAACAATAAATCAATTACTTAAAAATGTATAAGCAATAAATAAACTTATACATTTCGTTTGTTAGGTCAGATTGCAAAAATATCACAATCCTATGTTATATATAGCATTTTTTAATTTCAACATAAGTATTCTTTTATAAAAAAATACATCTAAAAATATTTTTACTGATAGATTTATTCTAAAATAATAGACCTCTTGCGAAAGTAAAAACCACCTCAATCTAAATTTCATGAGATATCAGAAATTAAATCGTTTTTCAGATTCTGAATTCCAGCGCTTGGTTGGTGTACCTCGACCAGTTTTTAGTGAAATGATCGAAGTTTTAAAAGAAGTAGAATCACTTAAAAAGAAATCTGGGCGTCCTCATACTTTAGCTATAGAGGATCAATTATTATTAACACTCAATTACTTACGGAATTACAGCACTCAATTGGAGTTGGCTGCAAATTACCATATCGCTGAAAGTAATGTGAATCGAACCATTAAAAAGGTTGAAGATGCATTGATGAAATCAAGACGGTTTACTCTGCCAAAACGAAGCATTACCACAGCAGACGAACAGTTTAACTGGGTCATTATTGATGCGACAGAATGTTCAATAGAACGTCCGAAAAAAAAATCAGAGTAAGTTCTACAGTGGTAAAAAGAAGAAACATACGCTAAAAGCACAAGTGATCTATCATCCGAACAGCAAACAAATCATAGGGCTAGATATATCGAATGGCAGTCAGCATGACATTAAATTGGCAAGAAGAACGGTTAAAAAATTCAAACATTGTAAATATGTTATGACCGATTTAGGGTACTACGGATTAGAGCAAGATGGCTTTAAATTATTGATGCCAATAAAGAAAAAGAAGAATTTACCCTTATTTGATGTTGAGAAAAAGTACAATAAAATGATTGGAAAAATACGAGTTGTGATCGAACATATTAATAGTCAATTGAAAACATTTAGAATATTAAGTGAACGCTATCGAAATAGACGGAAAAGATTCGGTTTACGCATTAACTTAATCGCTGCACTGGTAAATCGGA
>NZ_JFWX01000082.1:0-5654 GCF_000588095.1 Acinetobacter sp. 1130196
CCGCCATAATCGTTCAACCATCACATTATCTACCCATCGACCTTTACCATCCATACTGATTTGAATGCCATTTGATTTCAATACATCAATAAATGCATCACTGGTAAACTGACTGCCTTGGTCTGTATTAAATATTTCAGGTCGACCATATTTTTCAATAGCTTCATTTAATGTTTCTATGCAAAATGTAACCTCCATACTAATCGATACTCTATGCGCAAGTACCTTGCGGCTATGCCAATCAATCACAGCACATAAATAAACAAAGCCTTTTGCCATAGGGATATACGTTATATCCGTAGACCACACTTGATTACTGCGCTGAATAGCCAATCCTTTGAGCAGATATGGATATTTGCGGTGAGCTTGATTAGCCTGGCTTAAATTTGGTTTGCAATATAACGCATTAATGCCCATTTTCTTCATTAAAGTACGTGTATGACGTCGTCCTATATGATGTCCTTGACGATTCAACAAATCACGCATCATACGGCTACCTGCAAAAGGGTATTGCATATGTAACTCATCCATACACCGCATCAGCTTCAGATCTGATGCACTCACAGGTTTTGGGCGATAGTAATAACAACCACGGGAGACTTTCAGCAGCTGAGCTTGCTTAGATACTGAAATCTGAAGTGAGTCATCGATTAACTTTTGTGGTTGAAGCGGCCCAGTTTCTTCAACACACCTTCTAAAAAATCAATTTCTAATGCCTGCTCACCGATTTTTGCATGTAGTTTTTTTAGATCGATGGGTGGTTCTGTTGGAGCTTTTGATTGATCGAAAGCTTGCGAGGAAGCTGAAATCAGTTGATTTTTCCAGTCGATAATTTGGTTTTGATGAACATCAAATTCAGCACTCAATTCAGCAAGTGTTTTTTCTGCTTTAATCGCAGCAAGTGCTACCTTAGCTTTAAAATCATTTGAATGATTTCTTCTTGGTCTATGTGCCATAAAATACTCCATATATTGATGTTTATAACATCATTTGGGGAGCAAAATATCACTTATAAGTGTTGTTCAAATTTCCTGATCCACCTCTACATTACTTAGAAAGGGTTCTTCGAAAAGTAGTTCATATTTTAAAAATCTTATAAATATTGAGGATATTTTCTTAAATGCTTTCAACATAGCATGCGGCGATATGTAACTCGTACGGGCTTAATCTGCCTTTTAGTGTAAATTTTTTGGGCGTGAGAGGGGCAGAGGTGTGAGGGCAAGCAATTTATATCGTGGATACTTCTAAATCATTTATGTAATAGAATGAGCTAAGCATGGATTTAGGGTAATAACACTAAATCTAAAAAAATTGGAAGAATAATTTGTTAAATTATTGTTTTTATGTGGTTGTTAGTGAAGTTATGAATAATAATAAATTTTTTCTTGATGAGTTTTATCTAAAAAATTGATCGGATAATTTCTTTAAATGTCATGTATCCATAAATTTGACAGTTTGAAGATATCGGTATATGCATTTTTCACAAGGTTAAAGATCGACCATAAATGTGATAAACGGTAGGGGATCATTGAAAAATGAATGGATTTAAACACTACATGTATGCACGAAAAAATATCGCTGCGGTTCTGCTGACAGGCTGTATTGAGTATTGAATGCAAATGATGTAGTGATTGTCTACATGCTATAAGACCAGCATGATGAAGAATGAAATGTAGTTGCCAATATCTAAACTGGCTTGAAAAGTATAGCGTTGTTATTTGGAGAAGTGAGGTGAGCCATCCTTCTCTTATTCACTTAAGATGATACTTACTCAACTGATCTCCACTCATGGGCTGGTTCCAATTAGACGGATAATAACTTCCATCCCCTATTTTTTCTTACCACATTTCTTGCATTTAATCCCTTCTTTGGAGATGTGATTCAGCATCACCGTTGCCAATTGAATCAAATCAATGGCATTGTTCGTTGGTTCAAGAAAAGCAGAAGAGGCTGCTTTATTGCAAAAGAGAACATTCGGATCAAATGGATTGGATTACACAAAAGCCATAATACAGCCATAGATCAATTCAATTGCATGTAATCTGTAACATCCATTCAGGTCATCAGACGTTGATTAATCACTAAACACCATAAATTTATGTATAGGCGAACTTTTTTGAGACATATGTTGATAAAAATGCGGCAAGTTACATTGCTTAAAAGTCTATCTAAGTTAACGATCTATTCAATTCTGGATAAGTAATCTGCATATTACGATCCTAAATTACCCGAAGGGTATTAAGATTTTTAAGAATCGTGTTTGTTGGTTTATTTGGGAAATTAATCAGTGGATTGAAGCAAAGATGATGGCTCATTAAGGATTGTGGGCTCTGACTACTTAAATTTTAGGTATTTTGAATAAAGCATATTTCAAAAATCTGAATTAATGGATTTAAATTACCATAAAAACCTTCAATATTGGCTTGAATCCATTGTTGTTGAGAGTCAATGCGAGACCAATCAATACCATAACCACAATGAGCAATCAGATGCTCAAATAAAATCCGTTGTGTACGTCCATTACCTTCACGGAATGGGTGTATGACATTAAGCTCACAATACAAGTCGGCAAGTTGAGGAATTAGTTATTGTGGTACTAAGCCTTGAAAGTACTTTTTTTCTTGAAGTGATTTAAGTAATTTATTGGTTTCAATTTCAATACGGGAAAAAATTACAAAAACGGGTGTCACCTTTGGAAATACGATTTGTCTTAACTTTCCTGCCCAGTCGTATAAGTCGCCAAAGAGCTGCGCATGAATTGATTTTTTAAGTATTGTAAGTCGTAAGGTGGTTCAGCATATTCAATTAAGTTACTTGCCAATCCAGACAGTTCTAGTTCAGCTTGTTCTAAAATTTGTTCATCACGAATATTGAGTTTGTTCTTTAGGATATTTGTGCCAGGGTAACAATACAGGCTGTCACCCATTTCCCCATACATGTACCTGACTAACGTTTCGGGTTGCGAATACTTCTTATATTTTTGCAAGATTTCAGCTTTACTTTGTTGAGTTGTTTGAGCTGTCGTTGTAATGCCTTCAAGCTTTAGGCTGGCTTGATAGTTTTGCACACGTGTCGCTTGAATATATTTTTTTCTGTTCAGTGGTTCTGAGCATTTCGAAACTCCATTGATGCTACACGTGAAGTAAGTATAGCAGAGAATCTTTTTGATCAATGCTGCATACAAAGCATTTCAAAATGTAATACAACGGTATTGTTTCATGTAATAACAGAAAACTAAAAAAAAGTGGAAGAATTTTTAAAATTTAGACGACCCATAATAAGTAAACCATATGTATTTGTTGATAATTGTAATTTTGAGAAAATTTAGTTGATAGATTAAATGTATTTTCATATAAAAAGATATGCTCATTTTTTATATCGATAAAAATGTTAAAATTTGACTATTTAGTAAAAAATATAGAGATATTTATGGGGCAATTTATCATGCCCTTTTGCTTTGAGCGACAAAATGTTCAATTTAAGATAGTAAAAATTAACTCAGAACTACTGAAAATCAAAAAGATTAAACAGAGTCAGAAAGTAGTAGTACAAGCAAAGTTCAAAATAATCTATGTGAAAATTTGGCAAAAAATATTGCTATTAATGCAAACGGAGCCATGCTTACGTGTACATTCTAATTATGTTGCAATCTTACAGTTGATACATAATCTTGATGATTTTATCGAAAAATCACAGCAACACTTGTGCTTTGAGAGAAAAGCTCAGAAAGAGCTAGATGCTAAATTTTTTGCTAGATTTTTTAAGCTGACAAAAAGTTCAATCAAAGATCAACTTTTACAAAATTGTTCAGATCGTAATGAATTTAACCAATGCAATTTGATAAAAAATTAAGCGAAAGCGAATATGCCAAAGATTGAAACAGAAGAGCAATTCTTAGATTTAGCAGAAAAATTTAAACAAGATTATTGTCTATTACATGATGATGTTGTGAATACACAATTTGTCGATCTATCAGATGATTTACGTGAAAAAGCCCACGCTCTATATAAGGAAGCGCAACAGATATATGGGTATATATCTAGCTCTAGACAATTAGGTAAATATTATTTTCTAGCTTCTTTAAGTTATTTTGCATGTCCAGATACTAGTAATACACAAGAGCTGTCATCGCAACGTTATTTGATTCTACAAGCGAGTTTTTTAACATATCGGCAGTATCAAGAATTTGCAAAAATTGATAAAGCTGAGAATAAGCAAAAACATGTTTGTGACCTCCTACGCTATGTCTCACGATATGTGCTGGATTCTAATAATGCTGAATTATTTCATGAATGTAGTAAGCTGCTAAATTGTTATGTCACGTACGAACGTAATTTGAAAAAAGAGGATCGTAATCAACTTTTTAATATTAAAAATTTCAAAAAAGTACAAGTCATAGAGTATTTATCGGCTCTATTAATAATTTTTAAAAGACTCGATGATCCTAGACAGTATCGTGGACAACAAATCCCTCTAAATTCTTAAAATATTTCTTCTCAAAGGCTTCAGGGCTTAACCAGCCATTTGCAGAATGTCTTCTGACCCGATTGTAATAAATCTCAATATAGTCAAACAAGACAGCATTCGCTTCTTTTCGAGTGGCAAACACACTGCCATGGACCACATGACCTTTCAATGTATGAAAGAAGCTTTCAGTCACTGCATTATCCCAACAGTTTCCACGTCTAGACATACTCTGAGTACAATCATTTGTCAGTAACAGCGCTCTAAAATCACGACTACAGTACTGTGAACCTTGGTCCGAATGAACCATAACCCCAGTTGGATAACCCTGACGAGCCATTGCATAGTTAAACGTATCACACACCAACTGGCGGTCTATTCGATGGCTGGTTTGCCACCCCACGATACGACGACTAAATAGATCCAGCATCACACATAAATACAGCCAACCTTGCTTGGTACGGATATAGGTAATATCCGTTGTCCAAACCTTGTTAGGCTGAATGACTGTAAATTGACGCTCTAACAGATTGGGTGCTGTAGGCAAACGATGGTTTGAATCAGTCGTATGCTTGTATTTACGCGCAATCCTGCTGCGTAAACCCAGATTTTTCAGCATTCTTCCAACAGTGCGTTCACTCATGCTGTAACCTAAATCATGCATGTCATGTACCAATGAAGGTGCACCCAATCGTGCATGATGCTGCCAATATACGGCTTTTAAATCATTATATTTCTCTACCGTATTGGCCTGACGTTTTCGCCAGGCATAATAGCCTGAAGTGCTGACACCTAGGTATTTACAGGCAGAAGATACCGTGACTTCATTCATATCTAGATCTTGAATTACCGTGTACTTTTCTTGGCATGATCTGTTAGAAAGTACACATGCGCTTTTTTTAAGATGTCATTGGCTTCCTTGAGCTGTTTGACTTCTTTCTCTAATTCCAAGATCCGCTGTTGTTCTGGTGAAAGTTGACGTTTGCTTGAACCCACTGGATTGGTTTCACGAATCCATTTGTCTAAAGTTGAATAACCCACACCTAATTTCTGGGCGATTGCAGCTATAGGCTCGTGTGAGTTTGAAAGTGCATAATCAATTGCTTGCTGTTTAAATTCAGCACTAAAACGTTTGGCCATTTCTTGGATCTCCAAAGTTAACGTTACGTTATCTTTAGAGGGAAGTACTG
>NZ_JFWX01000083.1:0-5346 GCF_000588095.1 Acinetobacter sp. 1130196
CCAGATGAAGAAGCCTACACCTAAAATCTATCGTACAACCAATTGGTCCTCGTATAACCAAGCTTTAATCAAGCGAGGAAATATTTCAATCTGGTTTGATCCTAAGACGCAATGGTATGCACAACCACAAGGCAAGCAAGGACGAAATCAAACTTATTCCGATACAGCGATTCAATGCTGTTTAATGATCAAATCTCTATTCCGTCTTTCTTTACGTATGGTTACTGGCTTTGTTCAAAGCCTGATTAAACTCTGTGGCTTGAATTGGACAGCACCAGATTACTCCACCCTTTGTAGACGACAAAAGCATATTGATATTGCGATAAGCTATCAGAAAAGTCATGATGGGTTACACCTACTTGTCGACTCTACGGGTTTAAAGTTTTTAGGTGAAGGCGAATGGAAGCGTAAAAAACATCAGCCTGAATACCGTCGGCAATGGCGTAAACTGCATATTGGTATAGATGCTGAAACACTGCAAATACGTGCCGTTCAGCTTACTACAAATAATGTCAGTGATTCACAAGTACTAGGTGATTTACTGGATCAAATTCCACTAGATGAGCGAATAGATTCTGTCTATACCGATGGCGCGTACGACACGAAGTGCTGCAGAAAAGTGATTTCAGATCGTCAAGCACATGCAGTAATTCCACCCAGAAAGAATGCCAAGCCCTGGAAAGATTCTAAAATAAGTTCAATAGAACGAAATGAGTTACTTCAAACGGTTAAACATTTAGGCAGAACCCTATGGAAAAAATGGTCGGGTTATCACCGTCGTAGTTTGGTGGAAACCAAGATGCATTGCATCAAATTATTAGGTGATAGGCTGACGGCAAGACATTTTCAAAGTCAGGTCAATGAAATTCATGCGCGTGTGGCAGTTCTGAATAGATTTACGGAATTAGGTAGACCTCGCACCCAAGTTGTGTCTTAAATTTGAATGGATTGGGGAGAACTCAGCTTTTGAATGTTTATGCAACAAAGCCCATCAGACCAAAATCCAACACGGACTAAAGCAGTTTTTCTAAATGCAACAATTACACCCGATACTGTAAAAATACGACCATACGTACGCTGCGCCCGCTTAATCAATCCAATAATTGAAGAAAACTCACCAACCTGTAATTTCCCTAATATACTTGAACGGTTGAGAATTCTAGGATTTCCAGTGACGGCTCCAATACGAGGAAATTTTAGAAATGGCTGCATAAGCCAAAGTACAGCATGAGGATGTAGTAAAGCATCTCCATCAATACAAACTAAATATTCGTATTTACTTACTAAAACTCCCGATCTTAAAGCCACTGCCTTACCTTGGTTTTCCGCTAAGTGCACGACCCTTAATCGAGTATCCTTAGCTGCCAACTCATCAAGAATTTCTGCAGTTCTGTCACTACTACCATCATTGACAGCAATCACTTCAAAATTTGGATATTTTGTTTGTAAGGCATAACGAATCGTTTGCCTTACCTGAGCTTCTTCATTAAAACAAGGAATAATAATACTGCACCCTTCATTTGAAGGCTCAGGTAACTGTTGTTCATGGTATTCTCTTTTAAAGAAAAACCAGAGGCCACCTACCATCCATGTCCACGCCATAAGCAAAGGATATAAAAAGGCAAAAGCAAATAGAATATCGAGTAATACTCTCATTACTTTTTCCCCTCAGTTGCTAAACCAGCGAAGGGTTGATACATCACCGAACTCGAATTCAAGCTCATTGGGTTATATAAATACTCATGAACATTTTTTGAATTTTCAAAGGTATAACCTTCAACCCCAAATTTCTGAATACCTGTTCGCTGAATATCGAAAAGACTTTGTTTCACCTCTTGCCAAGCATTTTTCTGATCATTTTCTGGTAATGTTAAAGTCAGCATAATTCGTTGCTTGTATTTCGCATCAAGTGTATTTAAAAGTTCTAAGACATGTTTAAATTGTTTCTGCTTACCCACAACATTAAATTTTAGATTCACTAAATCATGTTGGGTTAACAGTGATTTTAAAAGCGCTGGCAATTGATCGATATGCTCTAAGTCAGGTGTAAGCAGCAGACTAAACTGGGCCTGATTACTCATATTCAAATAAGGCCTTGCAGCTTTTTGAGTCAGTTGACTCAGTTGTGATAATTGCTTTACTTGTTCAACACAGTTACTTTCTTTTATCGTTGCACTTTGCATAGCACAATTTAAAGCAGTTCCGGCATTAAGTTGAATACCACTTAAATTGCTATTAAAACGTGCGATATCTTTAGCTAAATCTGCCACCAAAAACGGTTTATTTTTTTGAGGATATACAGGTAACTCTAAAATGACCGCTTGTCCTGCACGAGTCTGTGCCTGCCATAGACTACGGTTTAAGATATCTTGTTTAACTGGCATTTGAGTTGTTGGGAAATAAGCAACGTCATATTGCCCATCTCCATCTTGATCATCTAAAGGCTTCAATATCAGCGTATTGTTTTTTAAGCTATAAAGTTTGGATAACAATGCCCCTAATTTTTCATCTGACTGAATATTGGTTGAAGCAGCTAATTGTTTTAAATCCATACTCACAAAATGTTTTGGCTGTTTATATAAATCTTTCTCTGCCGAGTTCAAGATATTGAGTAAGGTCTCAGACAACTGTTCAGCTGTAGAGTTATCCACCATAAGACTACGTTTAAAGGTAACGTCATTAATCTGATTTACCCCATCACGTCCTAAACTAAAAGAAAAAGTGAAACCTGCCTGTTGAGCTAGTTTTTCTAACTGCTGATTGACCGCACCATACGGCCATACAATTGCTTTTGGTTCTACACCCAATTCCTTTTTTAAAACATCATGAGATTTTTTTAAATCTTTTAAAATACGTTGCTGATATTCCACATCCGTTTCATAACGCGCTTGTGATTTTAAATACATATAAGAAGTTGCTGCGGGTTGTTCATTCCCTTGAGGGTTAGCAAGCACACCATGATGCAAATCATCACTATGACTCGCAAACTCAGCTAAGCCAGAAGCCTGCATTTCTCGTACTTGCTTCCAATTGACTAAGTTCCCTTGTCCATAGGCTTCATAGCCAGCTTTTGTATTACCGTTAAGCCAACTGGTTGGGAGTGCAAAAACTGCCGGAATCCGATATTGCTTGAGCAATGGAAATATACGACTGTAGCTACTTAAAGCACCATCATCAAAGGTTAACAAAATAGCATTATGAGGTAGTTCTTTACCTTGCTTACGAGCCTCTTCAATATCTTTCAGGCGAATTGGCTTCCAGTCAGATTGACTCAACCAGTCAAAGAATTGCGCTAAATTTTTAGTTTGAATTGCATAAATATCCCGATCGCCCTCTTTTAAAACATCATCTCTGACATCATGAAAAGTTAAAGAAACTGTATGATTTTTTGGTAAATCTTTTTCTATTTGGGCATATGTAAATTGCAGAGGTAACAACGTTGAAGCTAAAGCACAGCTCAACATTTTCGAAAATAAATTATTCATTAAAAACGCCCTTCAAATCCGAAAATACCATAGGTATGCTGTTCATCATGTCCATCGTAAGGATGGTATTGCCAACCAATTCCATAATTGAGTTGCCATGTACGTGATAGCTGCCATTGATGTTGATATTGCAAAGAATAGGTTGGCTTAGTGGAATAATCGGCTTGTTTATAAAGCCCCACTCCAGCCTCGAAATGCTGTTTAAATGAACGCTCATATTCACGCCAAGTCACCCAGTCATGGCTTAAGTTCAACTCCGCGCTGTAATGCGAACTTGGGCTAAAATAAGTAGTTTGATCTTGGCTATTACTGCCATAAAAACCACGAACAGTGCCATAAGTAATGTGATGCGGCGCCGCAAATAGTCTTTCACGCCAAAAAGTTGAAAATTCTTGTTGTTTATTACCATCATTGATATCAGTCAGACCGTAACTTGCGCCAATTTGACGTGATTCATCTTTTTGCCATGTCAAAGCAGCTCGGTAAGACTGGCCATCTTCTCCCGCATCAATTGCCTGTAGAGGGATGTCAGCCTGGCTGTTATATTGCAATTGATACTGCCAGTGATCGTTTAACCACTGAGACCAATCAAGACGAACACCTGCTTGTCCGCCATCTGTACTTTGCGACAAGATCGCAGACAATGCCTTACGATTAGCTTGCCATTCGGCCCCCACACCATAGCGCTGGTTATGCACGTCACCAAAATTGTATTCACCATAACGATCTTGATGCCAAGCAAATAAACGATAATTATCCTTAATCCAAGGGCTATTAAGACGTGTTTCCATTTCACGGTCTTTTAAACCATTCTGCCCACTTACAGTATCACTATTGTCGGCCTTACTTTGGCCCCAAGTAGTTGAGTGTGAAATTGTGGCTCTATTACGATCATCCAACTCTTTGCGGCTTTTTATGACACCACTATCATCAGGATAATATTGCACTAAGTTTTGAGTGGTTTTCCGCCATGTCGGAATATCACCTAAAGCTTGAGCATTCTGCATTTCATTAATGCGAGTGTCTTTAGCAATCGGATCTATACCATTTAACCGGGAAATTGTTTTTTTTGCCTCTAGCGGTTTTTCTCTCCACCGTTCTACACGCGCAAGATTATTAATCAGGCTCTCATTCGCAGGTGCTTGCTCGACTGTTTTTTGAAAGTGCTGTTCAGCTTGATCCAGGTGATTAGCGTAGGCTAAATGCATCCCTTTTAAAGCAATATAATCATCACGATCAGGATGGCTTGTTTTATCTACACCCTTCGCCTGACTATATTTATAAGTCGGAATAAGGTGATCAACTTTTGCCAAAAGCTGTTCAGCTTCCTTATATTTTTCCTGTTCAATATAGGAATAATACAATCCGGTATAGACGATCATATCCGGATAATTTTTTTCGTTTAGAAGAGTCTTATAAGCAAGTTCAGCTTGCTTCGGCTTCTGCTCCGCCAAATAACGGCAGAGTAAAACTTGAAGTGCGACATAAACCACCTAATTAATTTAAAGGGTTTATGGAGTATATAAAATTGTCATACCATCATCTTAACTTTGAAGATCGTACTGCATTAATGCTTGAGTCAAGAAAAGAAGGCTTTTCAGCCAGAAAATTTGCTGAACTCATTAAAAGACATCCTAGTACGATCTATCGTGAGCTTAAAAGAAATAGCATCAATGACGTTTATCAAGCTCGATATGCTTCTGATAACACCTTCGCTAGACGTAGACGTGGTCACAGAAAACTCAAAATCGATTCAATCCTCTGGAAATTTATTGTTGAAGCGATCCGTTGTTTATGGTCTCCTCAGCAAATAGCAAAGCGTTTAAAGACATTTCCTGATTTGGATCAAACAATGAATGTA
>NZ_JFWX01000084.1:0-5260 GCF_000588095.1 Acinetobacter sp. 1130196
ACTGATGTGACGGAATTTAATGTTAACGGTGAAAAACTTTATCTATCACCAATTATAGATTTGTTTAATGGGGAAATTATTACTTTCCGGATCCAACGTAAACTCAATTATGAGTTAGTGAAAGATATGCTCATTCATGCCTTAGCTAAACTTAAGCGACATGAGAAACCAATTCTCCATTCAGATCAAGGATGGCAATATCAAATGGCTCATTACCAACAGCAATTAAAGCAACATGGTTTAATTCAAAGTATGTCTCGTAAAGGAAATTGCTTAGATAATGCTGTAATAGAAAGCTTCTTTGGAATATTAAAATCGGAATGCTTTCATGGAGAAAAATTTCAATCAATTGATGAATTAGAGAAAACGATACGAGAATACATTCATTATTATAATCATGAGAGAATCAAGGTGAAGCTACAAGGTTTATCCCCGGTACAATATAGAAACCAGTTTATAAAAACTGCTTAACTAACTGTCCAACTTTATGGGGTCAGATCATCCTACCGCTACGGGAAAGGAACGAGTGGCTACCACATATGAGTATTCCTCAGAAGGAATGGCTCTGATGCGGGAGATAATATACGGTCTGCTAAAACCGACTGGCAATGTGGCCAGCAGGCAAAGAATAGTGCCCAACCCTTTTGCAGTCAAGCACACAAAATGACATTTGTTTTAATTTAGATCATTAAAAAGTAAGGATAAATAATGCGTGAGTTATTGTTAAATGGGGGTTTATAAAATCAAAATATCACTGTTTGGGATTTTTATCTTCCACTAACATTATATACAAAGAATATGTTATTTTAATTTTCAATATCAATTAGTTGTTTTGCTAGAGCTTATTTATGCATTCATACAAATTAAAATTTATTTTATTACTAATGTCTTCTCTATTTATTACTTCATTCAGCCATGCTGGGGAATATCAGGATAAATTAGTTCAGTGTTTAAAAAGTTCAGTTACCGAACAAGACCGTAAGGATATGGTGCAATGGATGTTTTTTGGTTTTGCTGCGAAACAAGATTTAGCAAACTACGCAAAAATCTCAAGCGCAGATTTAGAACGTGTAGATCGCAGGGTTGCAAATATTTTTGATAAAATCATGACGCAAAGTTGTACTCAAGCGGTTACTGCAGTTGTAGAAAATGAAGGAACTAATGCGCTAACACAATCATTTGAGTATTTAGGGCGTTATGCAACGGAATCCATGAGTAATGATCAAAAAGTCGTACAAAGATTACAAAACTTTAGTAAGTATCAGGATCAAGAAAAATATAGAAAGGCGTTTCCACAGCTTCCCCATTAATCTGATTGAGATTTAAAATTAGTAATAGACCAAAGGTCTATTTAACATAATGGGTACCCAATAGAATATGACAATAAAATCCCTTTATAATTAATTATTTGGGATGATCTTCCAATATATTTCCACAAAGTGGCTAAAAGTTGGAAGCATAATTCTAAGAGAGCGCATCAATACTACAAAGAACATGAGCAAAAATAGAAAATGGGAGCTGAGTGCTCCCATTTTTTATCCGTATAAGGTGTATTACTTTGATTTTATAGAAATTTAATAAGTAAATATTCTTATTTATCTCTGAATTTCTCTATAAGCCACATAGTTATATATTCTAATCTAGACATGAATGGAAAATTCTCATTATGAACTTCATGAAAATTATAATTATTCTAATACAATCTACTGCTATATTCGGATGCACAGACTCATCGAAAACAGCATCTCAACATTTATCTGAAAAATCTAATGTCAAATATTATAAAGACACTTCTAAACAAGGGGATTTAGTTGTTTGGGGTATTTCATCAAATTTAATTTTAAAAACAGTTGTAGGTGATAAAACAAATATTGCAAAAGGTACTATTTTAAAGAGCCCTTTTCTTGGTCAGTTTCCTATTAACTTTATTCCTAAAATAAAAAATCTAAGTAAAAATGATACCATCGAAAATGTTGCAGACCCTGAAAATCCTATGCAATTTAACTTACTTTTGAATAATGCTAAAAATATAGAAATTAATAATTTCTATGATACAAGTCATCAAAACCAAGTAAAAGTAATAGTAGAAAAATTTAGTACTGCTGATCCAATATATTTAAGATATAAAAAAACACCACGAGAGTGGATAAATTATTTTACCTCTCAAGAAGTTATTAAAGATGAAGATTTATTCAAAAAATTTGAATTAGAATGTTACTCACTTAAGAATTTGAAAGCTCATATTTCTCGTTTTTATCATTGTATAGGAAATGCATCAGACTCCTATCATTCTGAATTTTTAATGACAATTGCTAAACAACATGATGGAAATAATCAAATTGTAGTGACTACAGAAGTTGAAACACCTCTATATCCAAATATAAGTATAAAATGGACAATGCCTTACGAATCATTAAAAGATTGGAAAAAGGTAGATAAAAATATCTGGCGTTTATTAAAAGCTTGGAATGTGCATAAATGAACTGACTCCCAATATTTAACCTAATTTTGATCAATTTAATATTATGGGCATTATCTAAATTATAAAAAAAGCCCCTGTTCTACAGAGGCTTTTTTCAATTCAACAACTTATTATTTATAAAACCAAGGTTTCTTTGGTGCAGTCCCAGTATATGCAGGACTAACCTTAATTGGACCCTGACCTTTTTCGCATTGTTGAACACCCCACTCACTCGGGCGAAAACGAGCATTAGCTCCATCAGGCTCAGGTTTACCAAATTCTTTTTGAATATCATAATCAATGAGAGGTATTTCAAGTAGTACGATGTCTCCACGAGAACAAGCGATGGTAGGACGTTTCGTATCGTAAACCCATTTACCATAACCATTTCCCTCATTAGGATCAAAGCGCATAACTGGACCTATTTGCTGATCCCACGCTAATTCGATTCGAGGAGGCTCCATCGCAGTTACCCACATTCCTGCAACCTGTACAGGATGAGGAAAACGTAAAGCCTCTAATCCACGTAAGCTAAAGGGTACTTGTGGCTCGCCGTTGTCAAAAGCATCGTAACGACTAATTAAACTCCCTTTAGGAATCAACAGTTCACCATATTGGGCATCTTGAGATAAAACGAAATGGCTGCGACTTTCCTTGTAATGCTCCTTAAGTGCAATCTCATACTCTACCGATGCACTCATATAAAATAAGTAACCTGCCCACAGGTCACAGATCAATGCCACTAGCGTAATAAATAATGTCTTTTTAGAAAAAAAACTCACAGGCTTTTGAGCCTTCTTTCGCCAAAAGAATAGTGCTTTCACTAATAGGCCTAGTGTTAGTACAACACCAATCAATGGCGCAATAAACAACAGAAAAATTGCAAAAACCGAGAATGTCTGTACAGGTATCATAATTATTAAATCTTTAGCTTCATTTTTTCCAAAGGTGGGTCGCCAAGAAAATTGTATATACGTGTATTAAAAACAAGCTTTATGATTCACAGACACTATTTTATAGCGTTAGCATTTTCACATACTAAATTAAGCATAGCTAAATCATTCTCACCCGTGGCTTTCATTACTTCACTCTTTTTATCGCTCTTGTACTTAAGTTCACCATTATTTTTATCACCAATCATAAAGTCTAAAATCTGTATCGTCTTGTGTGAACAGTCAAAAGCCATATGAAATTGTGCAATATTATCTTTATCAAAATCACCTGTATAAAACTTTGTTTCGGGTACGCCAACTAGTTTTCTGGTAGCAGTAATTTTAAATTTACTTTTACTTGGTAAATAAAATTCGATTGAATCTAGTTCAAAAGCATAAGCGATATCTTCTTGTTGATAATAAACTTCTTCTGCTTGAATACTATTTGAAAAAGCTGCACAGATAGCGAAAATTAGGCTAAAAATTGTTTTTTTCATTTACTAAAACTCATACATGTTTTTTTGTTGCCTGATTTTATATAAATGAAAGGTCTATGAATATAAAAAACATTTGTTATTAAGTGATATATAACGTTAATATATCTTTTGAATAAAAGTATCCCCCTTCTAAAAGAGGTTTATATGTTGGAGATAGTAATCATCTGATAATCACTCTCAATTTTTATTATTGAGTTGATTATCAATGTCGCAATTTTTCTGTGGTCATATTTCTGATCACCTCTATTTGCACGTTTGATTATTATCAAGGCTCCAACATGAATCTTTCAAAGTTCGAACAACGAACTCTCCATGTCCTTGCCAAAGGCGGACATATTAAATACCAACGTGACGCATCAGGCACAGTCTATTTCGTTGAATGCTATACACGAGAAGGTTTCGTGCTATCTGATTGTTCCTTAGATGTGTTTAAAAAGCTAAAAGCAAAACGTTTAATCAAATCTAAAAATAGCCAACCTTATCAAATTACATTGTTAGGGCTTCAGACTGTCCGCCCTCAACTAGACAACCGTTGATATAAGTTGCTATTTATTAAGAGAAAGAAAAATATGAATATTACAATTCGAGATGAACAACCCGAAGATATTAAAAATATCGAAGCGTTGACGAAAGCCGCGTTCTTAAATGAAGAGCATTCTAGTCATACTGAACAATTTATTGTGAATAGCCTTCGGAAACATAAGCAACTCACGATCTCTTTGGTTGCTATAGAAGATGGCTTAATTGTAGGTCATGTGGCTATTTCACCAGTTACAATCACGTCAGGTGAAACTGGTTGGTATGGCCTAGGCCCTATTTCTGTATGTCCAAAGAAACAAGGAATTGGCATTGGTTCTCTTTTAATGAATGCAGCTCTTCAAAAGTTAAAAGAATTAGGCGGAAAAGGTTGCGTTCTATTAGGTGATCCAAATTATTACAGTCGATTTGGTTTTAAATCATACCCTGATTTAAATTTACCTAATGTACCAAATGAATAGGCAGAGTAAAACTTGAAGTGCGACATAAACCACCTAATTAATTTAAAGGGTTTATGGAGTATATAAAATTGTCATACCATCATCTTAACTTTGAAGATCGTACTGCATTAATGCTTGAGTCAAGAAAAGAAGGCTTTTCAGCCAGAAAATTTGCTGAACTCATTAAAAGACATCCTAGTACGATCTATCGTGAGCTTAAAAGAAATAGCATCAATGACGTTTATCAAGCTCGATATGCTTCTGATAACACCTTCGCTAGACGTAGACGTGGTCACAGAAAACTCAAAATCGATTCAATCCTCTGGAAATTTATTGTTGAAGCGATCCGTTGTTTATGGTCTCCTCAGCAAATAGCAAAGCGTTTAAAGACAT
>NZ_JFWX01000085.1:0-4400 GCF_000588095.1 Acinetobacter sp. 1130196
CGTATGCGGTATTAGCATCCCTTTCGAGATGTTGTCCCCCACTAATAGGCAGATTCCTAAGCATTACTCACCCGTCCGCCGCTAGGTCCAGTAGCAAGCTACCTTTCCCCGCTCGACTTGCATGTGTTAAGCCTGCCGCCAGCGTTCAATCTGAGCCATGATCAAACTCTTCAGTTAAAATCATTTTGCACCTTATTTATAGACAAGGTGCCAATTCTGGCTCATCAATTACTGACTTAAATTTCGCTCAAATAAACTTCGAGTAATTTAAACCAATCAATCAATGAAAATTATTTCGATTAATCAACCAGTAAAAATCCACACAAGTTGTTCTTCAATTCTCTTAATGATCTTCTTCCTGGTTCGTCACCAGCAAGCTAGGTCGGCTATATTACTCTTAATCTCTTAAAAGTCAACAGGTAATTTCGATATTTTTAAAACTTATCTTTTAAACCAACTTAACATCAAATTCATCACTTAAAGCAACCAACTTAATCTCAAGTAACTGTTTTTCAACAAGTTTCTATCTGCATCACCGCCGATGGATGTGCATTATAGACCATTAACTTACCTTTGCAAGGGGTATTTCAGCCTTTTTCTCTTGAGTGCCGTTTTTTTCTACTATTTTGCGGAAAAAGTGATATATATGGCTTTTTTTTAGGCATTTTCACTACTTTTATTCATTTTTATTTTAGGAAAATACAGTTCACCTTAGATTTTTGATGTCTTCTTATAGAGGTTATAGGCATATATAGCATTTTCTATTCCAAAGATTCCAAAGATTCCAAAGATTCCAAAGATTCCAAAGATTCCAAAGATTCCAAAGATTCCAAAGATTCCAAAGATTCCAAAGATTCCAAAGATTCCAAAGATTCCAAAGATAAACTAGAGCAAATACTCTATTTATTGATTCATACTTTCTATTTTTTCTTATTCTATTTTTCTACTTATTAAGTTAATTACAAATTGTTCCACGTGGAACCCTTAATTAATTTTGAGTTTCAGAAATAAAAAAAGCAGGATTACTCCTGCTTTTCACTATATAACTTTCTTAATCAGTGAAAGTTACACGTGCAATTGCCTTTTTACCTGACTGAATAATGAAAGTGCCATTTTCTTTTACAGAGAAACCTGCATCTACTACATTCCAGTCAACTTTTACTGCACCACGTGCTACAGCATCTTTTGCAGCTGCTGCATTCGGGTTTAGGCCTGCTACACGTAAAATCGTAGCAATAAAGATTTCGCCTCCAAACTCACCACGTGAAATAGTCACTTCAGGTGTATCTTCTGGCACCTCACCTTCTGTAATACGGTTACCTGCACTCTTATGAGCATTGGCAGCTGCTTCAGCATCATGGAAGCGTTCAACCAACTCGAGTGCAAGAATACGTTTTACTTCTTGTGGATTACGACCAGCCGCGATTTCATCTAATAAAGCTTTGATCTCATCAAGAGATTTAAAACTTAATAAATCGAAATAACGTTCGATTAAAGAGTCAGGCATTGATAATACTTTTTGGTACATAGCACCTGGCGCATCAAAAACACCAATATAGTTACCTAAAGATTTAGACATTTTATTTACGCCATCTAAACCTTCTAGAATCGGCACAGTGATACACACTTGTGATTCTTGGCCATAACGGCTTTGTAAAGTACGACCCATAAGTAAGTTAAAGGTTTGGTCTGTACCACCTAACTCAACGTCAGCTTCAAGCGCAATTGAGTCATAGCCTTGAACTAAAGGATATAAGAACTCATGAATCGCAATTGGCTGATGGTTGCTATAACGCTTAGTAAAGTCATCACGCTCTAACATGCGCGATACGGTTTGTTGACTCGCTAACTGGATAAGGTCAGCAGCAGACTTTTGGTTAAACCATTCTGAGTTAAAACGTACTTTTGTTTTATTCGGGTCTAAGATTTTAAAAACTTGTTCTTGATAAGTTTTAGCATTGGCTTCAACTTGTTCACGTGACAACGGCGGACGAGTTGCACTTTTACCAGTTGGGTCACCAATCATCGCTGTATAGTCACCAATCAAGAAGGTAACTTCATGGCCCAAGTCTTGGAACGTTTTTAGTTTGTTAATAAGAACCGTATGTCCTAAATGTAAATCTGGTGCTGTAGGGTCAAAACCAGCTTTAATTTTAAGAGGACGATTCTCTTTAAGCTTTTTCAGTAAATCTTCTTCTGAAATAATTTCGTGCGTGCCTCGTTGGATGAGGGCAAGCTGTTCTTCGGCGGGCAAGAAATTTGACATCACAAAACCTAAACACATCAGTTATTCAATTTGTGCGATATACTAACATTTTTTCAGCGTCTTGCAGGGGAAGTTGCATATGAGCGCAATCTATATCGGCGTAATGACTGGCACTAGTATGGATGGTGTAGATATTGTTGCGGCTTCATTTGAGCCACTACAGCTTCATGCCACTCTTACAGTTCCTTTCGAACCCGAGTTACGTGATGAGCTTATGGCATTAACTTTACCCGATGACAATGAAATTGACCGTATGGGTAAAGCTGATGTTGCTCTAGCCAAAATGATTGGTCATGGGATTAATAGCTTAATTGAAAAGCATCAATTAGACCGTAGCCAAATTAAAGCGATCGGTTCGCATGGGCAAACTATTCGTCATCGTCCAGAGCATGGCTTTACGTTACAAATTGGCGACCCAAACATTATTACTGAAATCACTCAAATCCCGGTTGTTTCAGATTTCCGTCGTAGAGATATGGCTGCAGGCGGACAAGGTGCTCCATTAGTCCCAGCTTTTCATCAAGCATTATTTCAACATCCAAGCATTCATCGTGTGATTTTGAATTTAGGCGGCATTGCCAATGTAAGTATGTTACCTGCCAATAATCCTGACGGTGTATTCGGTTTTGATACGGGACCTGCGAATATTTTGATGGATGCATGGTGTCATCGCCATACGGGTCATCCATATGATGAAAATGGTGATTGGGCTGCTTATGGGCATCCTATTCGCTCTTTACTCGACCGTCTTCATGCGCATGAATATTTTTCTAAAGAGCCACCTAAAAGTACGGGACGTGAAGATTTCAATATTGACTGGCTAGATGATCAGTTAATCGATTGGCGTAATGATTTAACTTACGATGAGTTAGAAGATACACCAGAAAATATTCAAGCAACCTTATTAAAACTTACTGTGCGTGCTATTCAAAAAGCGATTTATCGTTCTGATATGGAAACAGGCGAAGTATATGTATGTGGTGGTGGGGCTTATAACTCTTATTTATTAGAACAATTACGCTGGCGTTTACGTAAGCACAATTGGTCAGTTCAAACCACAGATGTTTTAGGACTCTCCCCTACCTGGGTCGAGGCTACAGCATTTGCATGGTTAGCAATGCGTTTTGTGAATAGTTTAAGTGGTAATTTACCAGCAGTAACTGGTGCGTCTGATTTTAGAATTTTAGGAACAATCACGGCGGTATAAGATTTTTTATAAGTTCTTTTACCTAGATTCGACCTTATAGCACATTTACTGACCCGAAATGCTGTTATTTAAATGTGCATAAAAACTCATGATAAATGCCAACAAAAATAAGTAAGGCATGTTGTTATGGATTTGACCAACCGTATTCATCAATATACTCGTGGGGCTTGGACATTCGATGTGATTGATTCAGGCCCTATAGATGGCCCTCTCGTGGTTTTATTGCATGGCTTTCCAGAAACTGCACATAGTTGGGTGCAAACTTCTGAACTATTGCATCAGCATGGATTTAGAACACTTGCGATTCATCAACGTGGTTATAGTCTAAACGCTAGACCACAAAGCCGCTTTCATTACGCTTTAAGTGAACTAACTGAAGATGTCGCAGTTTTTATTAAGGGGCTTGGTCAACCAGTTTATTTAATTGGGCACGATTGGGGTTCTGTAATTGCGTCTAGTGTAACCATGAAGTATCCACAATATATTCAACATCTCACTTTAGTTTCTGTACCTCATCAAGCTGCTTTTTTAAAAGCTTGGCGAATTCAAACATGAGGTGCGACAGTTTCAAAAGCCATATGATAATCAACAAGCTGAGCAAATTTCTCTAATGGTGTAAGCCAATCTAACGCCTTTCTAGGACGAGTATTCAGTGACATGGCAACTTGATTTAAATAATGCTGATCTGCCTGATTTAAATCAATCCCTTTAGGTAAATATTGCCTAATTAAACCATTCATATTTTCGCATGTGCCTTTTTGCCAAGGTGAATGTGGGTCACAGAAATATACATCTATGCCTAAATCTTCTTCGAGTATTTTATGTTCTGACATCTCGCGTCCACGGTCATAGGTCAACGTTTTACGCAGTTCTGCAGGTAAATATTTCAGAGCTTCAGTTAAAGCCTTGCGCACTGATTCTGCCTAT
>NZ_JFWX01000086.1:0-4304 GCF_000588095.1 Acinetobacter sp. 1130196
GGTGCTATAAAATGTCTCGTTAATATTAAAAACTGATCTTATCTACTTCAGCTTTCGTTTTAGCCAGCGCAATACTCTCTCTAGCTTTTCTGCTTCTTGCATGACACATAGATACATGCTCTGCCAATGCTTGTCTTAACTTTTTTAATTCCTCCCCTGATAATGTGATAACGGTATTGTTGAATAATGTCCATTCAACCTCTACGCCTAATGCACTTGCTGCAATAATGCGGCTCTGAGACTTTTCATCTGAATCAAATTTATATCCATTAAATGAAAAACCACCGAATTCGGTGGTTTCTCTAATTTGTTTTATCTCAAGCCATTTATGCTCCTTAACCTGATCTAGAGTTCGAGGATCTACCCATTCTTTATCTTTGAAATCAAATATATGATGTTCAGAAGGTTGTTGAGGAATCTCTTTCCACTTTCCATTGCTATGGTACATATTCGCCTTGGGTGGATCTTCAACTGCAAAACAATCTTCAGGGGTATTTAATTGAATAGTCTCGTCGTTGCCAGATATCTGAAACAACAACTCACCATGTTTTGAAACTATACCTGTCATTTTTTCAACTCAATTACCGTTAATGTTCTACTCGTTAATTCAAAAGGCAATGCAGCTTGATTTGATGCATCTTTAAAGTAGGAGGCTTTAACGTTGTTTACTGAAGTGGTATTTCTGCCGATCGCAACTCTAAGGCTATATTCAGCACTGCCTGAAAATGCATTATCAATAGTTGGGGGTAACGTATAAGAGCCACTGAAGTACAAAATATTATTTTGTGTATTGGATGGGGCAAAGTAATGCCGGGCAATCTCGGTTCCGTTTCTATAAACACCAACAATTAGGCTAATTAAAGAAGCCAAATCAGCTCTGGTTGTATTTCCATTAATAGAAGTTAGAACCATAAATTGTTTTAACATTATCCCCCCACTGATTAGAGCCTTTCCTCCAGATCGAGCCATAGTAACTGATGCAACTTTACCATTTGACCAAGTAAACCAAGCGTTGATAGAGGTTTCATCTACAAGCTGATTATCGAAATCAGGAATATTTGAGTTAGAAGGAAAAGTTACACCAATAGGTACAGTTACAGCTTCATCTTGAATTTTTAGGGTACTAATTGCACCATCATCAATATTTGCATTTTTAACTTTAATTGAACCTAGATCAGCGCTAATAACACTTAAGTTTTCTGCCCAGATCCTATTCGCATTGATATATCCAAAACTACCATTGTCGACATACAATCCACGCGGAATAACAGTACCGTTTGGCAAAGTAACTGGAGTATTTTGCAGTGTCATTAATGGTTTAGGTTCAACATCATCAACACCGACAGGCGTACCAAACTGAATTGCATCATAATTGAATATGAAAGTTGAAGTCGTACCATCATTCATTGATCCATGACCAGAAACATGGCCATTTACATCGAACTTAGTAAACTGCTGAGCATAGATGCCATCTACACTTTCAGTGACATTTTGAATAGACGCACTATTCTCACCGACTTTTGTTTGCAACGTTTCCGTTACTTTTATCGTTGAAGAAATAGCACTAGCATTTGCATTGATTTGTTGCTGAAACAAAGCATTGCTCTCATTCATTTGTGCAGAAACTTGATCTGTACGTTTAGATTGAGCCAAATCCCCTTCGATGCGTGCTGACTGTTCAGACCAAACGCCAGCATAACCGCCATCATTACCAATTAAGTCTGATTCAGAGCCAATTAAAGGTGGATTTAACTGAGCATAAACACCGTCAATACGGGTAGTCTGAGCTATGATCTTGTTATCAACATCTTTAATGTCTGACTTAACTTGAACAATGTCACCCGTAGTGGCTTTGTCTTTCAACTCAATATTGATGTTCTTGATAGCTTCAATGTTTGCTGACGATTGATCGACACCCAGTTTTGCAGTATCTCGAACTGCCGCAAGAGCACTATCATTGCTGGCAATATAGTTATCAACCTTTTGGACTGTAACCTTATCGCCATCAATGCGCGCTTGCACTTCTTGCCGTGTATAAGCTTGTAAATCCCCCAATTCTGCAGTGGTCGAATCAACTCGCTTACTTACAGCAAGATCACCCTCAATACGTGCTGACTGTTCAGACCAAACGCCAGCATAACCGCCATCATTACCGATCAAATCAGATTCTGAGCCAATCAAGGGCGGGTTGAGTTGAGCGTAAACACCATCAATTTTAGTTGTTTGGGCATTAACTTTGTCATCTACATTCTTAATATCAGACTTAACTTGATCAACTGCCCCAGTACTAGCCTTATCTTTTAATTCAACCCGAATAGATTGAATCTGCTCAGCATTTGCACCCGACTGAGATGCTGCTGCATTTGCTTGCAATAAAGCCATTGCAGATGTTTGTTTAGCTTCATTTGCATTATCGGCTGCACTATTTGCAGTAGTTGTGGCCGTTGTTGCTTCAGCATGAGCTTGTTGTGCAATAGAAGCTGCTGAACCAGCTTCTGAAACTGCCGTCTCAGCTTTAGAAAGCGCAGATGCGGCATTTTGTTTAGCTTCATTTGCATTTTCATCAACTGTATTCACTCTGCTATCTAATTCAGTTAATGCCTTGGCATTACTCTCAGACTTAGAAACAGCAGATTCAGCACTTTGTCGAACATTCGCAAGAGCCTGATCATTACTTGCAGCATAATCAGTTAAAGCTTTAGCAATAACTTTGTCACCCTCAATGCGCGCAATTTGCTCTGAATTTATGCTTGCAGCATTTTGATTTACAGAAACAATTACTTGATCTGTACGTTTTGCTTGTAATAAATCTCCTTCTTGCACAGCAGATAAAATTGACCAGACACCCGCATAACCAGCATCATTACCGATCAAATCAGATTCAGAACCAATCAAAGCTGGTTTAGTAACGACCTCAACGCCTGTTACGCGTTCTGCTAAGGCTTTGTCTGCATCAATTCGAGCCCTACTTTCATCTGTAACTAAAGCACGAGTTTGAGCATCATTTTCAATTGACTCAGCTCTCACTGTTTCAATTAATGATGCATTTGCTGAATCTCCATCAACACGTGCTTTCGCTTCCTGTTGAATTGCTGCTGCATTATCGCCAGCTTGTGCAACCACAGTATCAATTCTTTGACCCAATGCACTATCAGCATCAGTTCTTGCCTTTTCCTCACGTTGAATTGCGGCTGCATTATCTGAAGAACTAGCACTAACCGCTTCAATTCTCTGAGAGAGATGTTCATCACCTTCAATACGCTCTTCTTTTTCAGAAGTAATAGCCGTATCACGCAACTTTGCTTCTGCAAGAATTGCAGCTTCACGTGCCTTTTGTTCTGAAAAATCAGCATTAATCCTGTCTTGAACTTCCTGAGCTATCAACTGATTTGTTGAATCAATATCTTTGATTCGCGCATCGCGTTCTAACGTAAGGTTATTGTTTGCTTGATCTACAGCCTGCTGAACAGAGTCTTTACGGTCTTTAACTTCTTGCGAAATTTGGTCTTTGGTATTCTTGATGTCCTGCTTAATCTCAGGAATCTGAACATCAATAGTCTCAATTTGATCAATCTTAGTTTTTAAATCCTGACTAAGTTGAGTTTCACTGATTTGATCATTTAAGAGCTCAAGAACATCTGTAGCATCGGCAGAAGTTGTCGCATGGGTCCAGTCCGACCAAGGTCCAATATTTCCGATCCGGTCAATCAAGCGTCCACGATAGAATTGCGTCAGATTTGGCTGCAAGCCTTGAATCGTATGAGTCGTTGTTGGATAAGCGAATAAGCCTAATTGAGCAATGTTACTTGTGCCATCTGGTGAAACTTGAATCTCGGTATAAGCCGTATCAAGTGCGCCAGTTGCAGGGAAGCCCCAATCAAGTTTGATACCGAATAAGATTCCTGTCGCTTGGATAAATGCCAATTTTGGAGGTAAACCTTGCTTTCCAGAGAGTTCAGTCAAAGTTGAATAAACTGGTAAAGAAGCTATCTCAAAAGCTGAAATCGCTGTTACTCGTGCTTGATATTGACCCGCATAAATACCTGGTACTTCGACTGAGTTGTTGCCGGTTATTGGAAGCTTAATCCAACTCCCGTCATCTTTACGCCACTCAACTTGATATTTAACGGCTCCTTTTGCCTGCGCCCAAGATACTATCATGGTAGCCACGTTGATACCCTGATCAACTCGGCTTTCACCGGTAACAACGACATCTGTTACAGGATCCTGAATTGTTGGGTTCACAATCGAAATCGGAACCTCATCAAAATAAGCACCCTTATCAATGGCATCAAACTTGGCTG
>NZ_JFWX01000087.1:0-4215 GCF_000588095.1 Acinetobacter sp. 1130196
ATAGGGTAAGAGTGAAGCGCTCTCCATTTATTTAAAACATCATATGCTTCTGACTGCTCTGCTTGAGTTGCAGACTCGCTTATTAGTGTTGCGCCAGCTCTTCTTAGAACATTTGTACCAGGCACAACTAACTGTGTTTCTGTGACCATAGTAAACCCCTTTTGTGTATTTGAAGTTTACCATGGTTTAAAAATGGCGTTTTAATTTTTTTATAAATATATGTAAACATTTCGTTTTTACATAAATTCATTATCAGAATTTGTATCTATTTTTAACATCCGCTCTGTTTTTTCTAGCCAACCATCAAATAGAGCTTCTGATTCTTGTCTCGTGCCTAATTGGTATGTGTCGAATAGGAAATGACACTTATGACAGAGAGGCACTGTAAACGCATCTGAGGCTTTTATTCCTCTACCCTTGCCATGCTTGCCAGAATTAGAATGTGCCGCTTGTGAGTGAGGATAGCCGCATCTAACGCATGGTAATTTTCTTATTGCAGCCAGTCGCTTTGCATCACGCATTTTTAAGGTTCTGTTTGATGTTAGCAATCTGCACATCAATATCTCTAATTCGACGTTTACAGTCTTGCTTGAACTGATGTGTCGCATTGAGATGATTCAGATTTTCAAGATTAAACCGATCTTTGTAGAGTAAATCTAAATTCTTCTTCGCTTCGATTGTGTCCATGTTCACCCCAAAAAAGAAAGCCCCTCAACATCCAGAATGCGAGGGGCTTTGTTTGCCGTAATACGTTCGGCTAATTCGCGTAATTGTCTCGACGCTTTCCACACTTACGACACTCAACCTGAACGAAAATATCAGACTCATAATCGTAGTGATGAAAGCAGAATAGGCGCTTTAGGAACTGGAGCATGCGGATCTCCTGAATTTTGGTGGGCCCGATCAGATTCGAACTGATTATCTCCCCGTTATGAGCGGGACGCTTATACCACTTAAGCTTAAGACCCATTGGCACGCCATGTAGGACTCGAACCCACACCACCGATTTTGGAGACCGATGCTCTACCAGTTGAGCTAATGACGCATTAAAAAAGGGCATGGCGAATTGCCACACCCTTGCCTTAGATTACGATATTGACCAGCTCGGCAACTGATCTACCGCTACTCACAATCACACACACCTAACATGCACGGTCTGCTTTACTTGCTTTCAATCCTCTTTAGGTCGGGGCGCTACTCCCTAGTCTGAATTCCCGAAGGAGGTTTACTCGAAGGCATGTTCCACTGGTCAGCACTCCAGCAGGGTAATTGTCTTTTTATAGACAACAAAAAAGCCCACGATTAAGTGAGCTTTTAAATGACAAGTGACATATGCTTGTAACTCTGCCACTCTATCACATAATTTACCCTACGCGTTTAAACGAGTCAACACTTCTTCAAACTTTTCATGAACTAAATCATCATCTCTATAGCATTCGCCCATTCCAGCAAAACCAATTTTTGGAGAATATTTAAATTTTGATAAGAACTTGTGAATCTTCTTTTCCATATCCCAGATTCTGGAAGCCCTTCCTTCAATTTGCTTTATAAGCTCATACTTGTACGGCATCTTGGAAATAGTTAAAAAGCGCTGCTCAACAGTTGTTGCACAAATACCGATCTTTATAAACGATTCTTTTTCTCTAAAACAACGAACAAGATAAATACTGGAATTGCCATGATATTTTTCACTACACAATTTTTGATACTGTGTCTTGCTTAAAGGGCTTAAGAAGCAATTTGGACATCCCTGACCTAAAAGATGCGCGCTAGCTCTTTGTTCAAAGAAACCATGTTTGTAGCACTTAATTTTTACTTTTAAAGTAGACTTCACATATACAGTTTCAGTGTAATCATATCTATCACCATGCTTCTCCCTGCTTTTTCTAACAAAGTCTTCTTTTGTTAACTTCGCCTTGGTTGAACATTTTGAGCAAACCATTCCACGCATATGTCGATCAGCCCTTTGCTCAAAAACACCATGAACTTTACAAATTATAGATACCTTCCCAAATAGTCTCTGGAAGTTAGTTATTGAATAATCATACTTGTCGCCATGGATTTGTTTGCAATTTTCAATATATTGCTCCTGTGTTAATTTTGTTTTTGAACTTTTTGTTTGCATAGCTTCCGCTATGACAATAGAATTGCTTCCAGTCATTTTGTTGCCCTTTTAACGATTTGATTAGAGCCATATAGGTGTTGGTAGCACCTGTATGGCTTGCTTAAATATTATACCATAATAATAAATAAACTTATGATATTCTTAATCTTTTGTCATGTGCATGAAGAAAGAATCTTGCACATCCAACCATGATATTTACTTGTGCCTTAGATTGCTTCGTGATGATACCCACAGCACTTAATGATCTGTTTTCCACCTTATGTCGAACTAAGCACATCACTGCATATTTAGCCTGATAATCCACTTTTTCTGATCTTAGGACACTTCGCAACAAAGCCTGTACTTGATCCGCCTCAAAGTCATTAATCTCACATCGAATGTAAGATTTACCTTTTGGAAGCTCTCTGTCTGCTTCACGCATTAACCAGTAAATTTGATTGATATGAAGATCATCTGGTAAATCCCCTCCTTTCATGCGCACAGTTTCACACCAAGCGCCGAACTGCTCTAGCCATCCATCAATTGTGTATTTGTTCCAATCCATTACTGGTGTTACTGCCGCATTCATACCGTCACCTACTTACCAAATACTGTCATCAAAACTATTGCCACCATAAGTACCGAAAAGATAATTACGACAGCCTTGTTGTAGTCCATCTCTATCCCCTTACATCCAAATACTTACCAACTTGCCGATTGAACCGATTACGATTAGCAGCAATCCGAAGAGAATGTACTGCAAGCCTTTGTCATCCTTTAGTTCCATCACGCCACCTCAAATCATCAAATACTTTTTAATTTCATCTATGGCTTCATCTGCACCGAAGCAGACTTTGCACATGTAACCTTGTTCTTCTAAGCGTTGAATCATGAGCCTTTGACTTGGTTGTAACTTCCCTTTCTTTGACTTCAATTCAATCCAAAGCCCGTGTATCTCACCATTTGGAACAATTAGCTGAAGGTCTGGAACACCAGCCTTTACGCCTAACTTCTTGAACTTTGCAGCTTCAATTATGTTTCTTGAGCCACCATTAGGAATATGGAATAAGTAATCACTCAAACGACCTGAACCATACTTCACACGATGCGCCCAACTCATGAGCGTCATCTGTTCTTGATCTTCTGTAGGTACTCGGTTGAATCGCTTAGAACGAGCTGCCTTCAGTGACTGGACCCTTTGAGCCTCTTTGAATGTGGTCATTTGACATACTCCGTAATTAAGCGGATAACCAAAACCATAGTTAAAGTCGCTGCTATTACTCCCCAAGCAAAAAAGAATCCTCTGCCAAACCACTCCATAATTGCAGGTGTTGAAAGCTCACCGTTGTACCAACGCCATGCATACTTAATTGATACGAATAGCGCTGCACCGTAGATAATTGCTATCGCAAAGTCTTTCATCCTTCCCCCTTGAGCGCTTGCTCCTTCAATAATTTCATTTTTAGCTCTTAGTAATTGCTCATATAGGCGTTTAGTACATGTTTTAGATTTGCGAACACGCCAGATAATTGAATGTGAAGTCCCAGCTTTAACAGCAAGTTGATTCTGTCTACCAACTTGTGCTGATATCCAATCACACAGATCCTTAATATCTTCCTGCGATGCTTGTGGAACTTTTGGACCTGCTTTTACTGCCGGTTGTTTCTTTTCAACCTTTGGTATTTCTGTAGGCTGCTTAATATCCAAATGCTCTTTAAGCGGATGTTCTGTCCCATTCTTCACAGCAAATTGAACAGCTTTAAGCACACATAAATCATAAGGCGGACGACCATTACGCTGAGCTACTACAGCTAATTGTTCTCTGATTTCTGATAGAGTCATACCGCTTCTCCAAATAGGTCAGGCTGCATGTCTTTCTCGGTACCTGCTTGAGCAATACGTTCTTGTGCTATTTCGAAGTACTTCTGCTCTTGCTCAATCCCAATGAATGAACGACCTGTGTTTACACAAGCAACACCTGTGGTACCGCTACCCATTGTGTTGTCTAGAACTGTTTCACCTTCGTTTGTGTATGTGCGAATTAAGTACTCACAAAGAGCAACTGGCTTTTGTGTCGGATGGAAATTTGATTTCTGCTTATCGCTACTGAA
>NZ_JFWX01000088.1:0-3963 GCF_000588095.1 Acinetobacter sp. 1130196
ATCTGGTGAAACTTGAATCTCGGTATAAGCCGTATCAAGTGCGCCAGTTGCAGGGAAGCCCCAATCAAGTTTGATACCGAATAAGATTCCTGTCGCTTGGATAAATGCCAATTTTGGAGGTAAACCTTGCTTTCCAGAGAGTTCAGTCAAAGTTGAATAAACTGGTAAAGAAGCTATCTCAAAAGCTGAAATCGCTGTTACTCGTGCTTGATATTGACCCGCATAAATACCTGGTACTTCGACTGAGTTGTTGCCGGTTATTGGAAGCTTAATCCAACTCCCGTCATCTTTACGCCACTCAACTTGATATTTAACGGCTCCTTTTGCCTGCGCCCAAGATACTATCATGGTAGCCACGTTGATACCCTGATCAACTCGGCTTTCACCGGTAACAACGACATCTGTTACAGGATCCTGAATTGTTGGGTTCACAATCGAAATCGGAACCTCATCAAAATAAGCACCCTTATCAATGGCATCAAACTTGGCTGGGTTATATTGAAGTGCAGTCACTGAAAATTGATGATGCTCATCTTGGGTAATAGAAATCACTCGAAACTTCATTGTTGCCAAGTCTTGAGCATCAATCACCCAGACGTTTTGTGCTGCAATCGCATCAAACTCATGAGTTACTGTAACAACACGGCCTGAGATCGATTGAACTATTCGTGTTTGAGCTTTACCATCCTCGCCATTAATAATGAGTCGGTCACCAGCAACTGCCACAACATCATCACGATCTAGCGTAATGCTTTTACGATCAGCTGATATTTTAGATACACGTCCACCGTTTGCTCGACCAGCAAACAATGGATCTGCAATATCAATAACTCTTCCCGGCTGTGGAATATGGCCATCCAAACCAACTTTAAAACTAACGGTCCGAGTTTCTAATTGCTCAGACTTTAAAGCCCACCAGCCTGCTCGCTGCGCTTGCCCACGCGAAGTGCATCCCCAAGCATCAATTTCCAAAATACGAACTTGGCCAGCTTCAGTAATCGCCTTTTCATCACGAACAAATTCATATTCTGTTTTATAGTGATTCGCAGGATTATCCCAAGCAACTTTCACGACATTATGTCTATCTCGAGCACGGGTTCCCGCGTACTCAAAATTACCTTCAATAACATTGGCACGTGTATAAGTGAAATACGTATCTTGGGGAATATCCGCATCACAAATAATGCTATTGCCATCCCAAAACGTTATCGCACGGAATACACCAGCTAACTTAGTTAAAATCTCAAATGCACCTTCGGCACTCTGAAGATAAACATTACATGTAAAGCGTGGTTCTTGACCGCCTAATCCGTTCGGTACCATTTGGTCACAGTATTGTGCCAAGCGATATAAAGACCACTTATCAACCATGAGTGGGGTTAAACGATCACCCAGCGCATAGCGATCAACTGTACAGATGTCATAATAGATCCATGCTGGGTTATTGGAATAAGCCTCTTTGAAAGTACCGTCCCACATCCCAACATATTGTCGTGTAGCTGGATTGTAGTTAGTAGGAACCTTTAGAATTTTTCCCTTTGTATCTGCGGCAACTTTAGCAACGTTTCCAAAAGTCTCTGCATCATATTGAAGGCCAAGCAAAGCAGTATTTGGGTAACATAATTTTGCATCAATGACTTCAGTCACTGCTTCAATATACATCTTGTCACTGACATACTCTGACATTGAATTAGGTGTAAGTCTGCGAACACGTATGAGCCAACCTGAGTCAGCTTGAGGCAAATCAATACGGTGAGCACGTTCATAATTAGCAGAAGTTTTATCTGAAATCTTCGTTTTTAAAACTTCAGTCCAGATCCCACCGTCAGTCTGCAAGTCAATTGCATATTCAATTGTTACACCTGATACATCACCATTTGTAGCATTCTGAGTACGCAAAGGACCCCATTTCAAGCGTAAGCGAACCGCATCAAGATCAAGATTACTAAAAGCTCGAACCCATGGCGTTTCAGACTTTAACTCCACATCGATGGCAGTTTCACTTTCTACTGCTGGAAAACCCTCAATGTATTCCTGATCATTGGTACCACTTCTAAAGTCAACTTTTACATTTTCAAAGTTAAGACTTCCATCTGCATTCTGAAGTTGAGTTTCTTCTAAATAAATTGACTGAAGCCCATTAGCTAAACCTTCAATCTCGCCTTCAGCTAAACCATATAGAACCTTGATAAAAGTTTTCGATTGTGCAGAATCTGGTGAAATGACAGGTTGCCGTTGTTTTTTACTGCCTTTTTTTGCGCCTACTACTGCATTCATAAGAAATCTCACGCAATAAAAAAGGCGCTAGAAAGCGCCTGTTAATTAAAATTTACATCTGATCTTCTGGATATTGACCAGCACTGATAATGAAGCCGCCGATTTCCCGTTGACCATAAAGAATTGGAACAGGATTACCTTGTGCAACTGTAGTTACTGCACCGCCAAAGCCTTTGTTGGCACGGTTGCCGTCTTGGTTTTGGTCTTGAGTATTATCAATTTTTGGCATGAGCATTGATGCAACCCCTCCCATAGCCATGCCAGCACCTGCACCTATCAATGCAACCTGAGCAGCCTGACCAATACCTGGTATAAATGAAGCAGCTATCAGAATCGCACCAAGTACAAGTTGCAAAATCCCATTATTGCCACCAGCCCCCATTACACGCGGGACGATATGAATAGTGTCTGCTTCAGTATTCATGTCTAGCTGCTCTTCACCGATGTTATCGCCGGTAATGAGCCGCTTAGTTTCGTGGTCATAAATCGCTGGGCGTTTCTTGCCTCGCTTATTACTTGAGTTCTTTGATTTTAAAAATACGGCAAAGCGTAGGCCTTGCTCATGAGCATGCAACATAAAGTGTTCAAAGCCAGCGATCTGAACAGATAATGCACGCATGGCTTCACGTGTATTTGCGACATCGAGCTTAAATTCACGACCGAATTTTTGCCCCAAGATGCCGTACAACTTAATTGTTTTTAACATCTCTATGCCTCAAGATTTTTACCGTTCTGGTTGACCATTGCGGTCCATAGATTTCACGTATAGATTTACGGCCGTGAAGCTGATGCAAAATTAATGTATTGCCAATACAAGGTTCGGTATCTTCGGACTTCAGCATTGCATTATCACCAAGCCAAATAATGCAATGATTTGGGTGTTCTGTTCGTGGTACTCGGCAAATCAACATATCTCCATATTGCGGAGTGTCCACTTCATAGAAACCGGCTTTCGGAAAGTTATCAATCAATATTGACGGATGATCTTTGTCTTCCCACCAGCCATCTTTTCGTTCAAAGTCTGGCAATTTAATACCTAGCTCACGATCATAAAAGTCACGGACTAGTGCATAACAGTCCTGAAAATGATGAATATAATTACGCCCCACTAAAGGGGCGCGATAACCAAATGGTTCATAAACTTGAAAATCCAGATCCGGATATGAACAAATTACCCACGGCTTTTGATGTAACTCAATTTGAATCAGATCAAGTTCCGAAGCTTTTGTTGTTCCATCTGGATGAGAGTGAACATAAGCTAAGATTTCGCCTTGATCTTCAGCACTTGCCAAATCCTCGGGATGAATTTCAAATTGATCAGATTGTTCGGCAATATTGCGACAAGCGATATATTGCTTATCAACAATCACACCACAGCATTCAAGCGGATAGCATTCATCAGCATGCGCCATGATTGCTTTTTTATGTTTTGCCGTCAGTTTCATAAAACCTCACAATAAGCTTGAAGCCGGGAAACCACCAAATGGCAGCGGTTTATTTTCACCAAATCGCAATCGGCAAGAACGTAAACGTCCTCCGCATCGATCAAGTGCCGGATTATCAGTTGGCTCATCTTTATCAGTGAACATTGCTACACCTGTGTAACCGCATTCCTCACCCCGGTACTTCCCGACCATGCACCAATGACAAAGTGAAGTTATTTGGCGAACTGGGATTTTTAAACCC
>NZ_JFWX01000089.1:0-3692 GCF_000588095.1 Acinetobacter sp. 1130196
TGATAAACGTCATTGATGCTATTTCTTTTTAGCTCACGATAGATCGTACTAGGATGTCTTTTAATGAGTTCAGCAAATTTTATGGCTGAAAAGCCTTCTTTTCTTGACTCAAGCATTAATGCAGTACGATCTTCAAAGTTAAGATGATGGTATGACAATTTTATATACTCCATAAACCCTTTAAATTAATTAGGTGGTTTATGTCGCACTTCAAGTTTTACTCTGCCGTGCTAAAACTTGGGTTCATTTTGATATAACTCGCTATGGAAAAGAATATTTATCAAAAGAGCTATTTGCAAATACTGTTGAAAATCTAAATGGTGACTATTTGGCGAACATTGTAAAGAAAAATAATTTGATAAACTTATTATCTTGTAGTGGGAATATTTCTATTCCGAGTAATGTTGTCCAACCTAAGCAAGAGAAAAATAAACTTTTTAATGAGGAAGATGCACGTAATGCATTAAAAGTTATTCATGAGAAATATGGTAAAGATATAGCAATAATTGTTGAAAAAATGTATAGGGTGGAAACTAGGCACTTTAAGTCAGAACAATATCAACATTGTGGTACTCCTGGCATGGAAAAAAATGGTTCAGCACCATATTATGGATGGGATTCTTCATTGTTTACAGATAAACCGATAGGAACATGGTCTGCTTATGAAAATGCGGGGCTAAGTGGCTCAGGAGGAAATGCACAAGTAACAACAAGTAAAAAAGTTTTTGTTTGTGTATCCTCAGTTTTGGTTGGTATGACATATGTAGCAAAATATATTAAAAAGTATAATGGAAATTATGCTCGATGGTTTGCGCTAGAAGATGGTAAACAAGCAGTTTATCGGAATGCATTAAGCAAAGTGAAAGCAAGAATCGTAACTGAACTTTAAAGAGGTTTTATAATGAAATTTGTATTTTTTTTATTTACATTATTTCTGATTTCGGGATGCAATGCAGAAAGTTCTAAAATCGCTTATGATCAAAAAAAGCAATGTAAGAATGATCTGATGTTAATAGCATCTAAGAATTTTGATTTTAATGGTATTAATAAGGATGATATAATCTTTGATTTTTCGGAAAAAGATTTTATAAAAATTTTTGTTAAAAGTAAAAGTGGAGTTAATAATGGTGCGACTTTTGGTTGGATAAGAATTGATAGGAAGGATAATAAGTTATATGACATTACATATGATGAAGAAAATAATATTCCAATGAATCTTTTTGATAGAAAAGATTATATAAGAAAATGTCTTTAATTAATTAAATTTTTGTGAGTATATTTGTGTCTAAGAAAATAATTTTATTAATAATTGTATGTTTTAATATTAGTGCTGCTTATGCAGCTAATAATATAGCTGATAAATGCTATATAAAAAATGAGATCGTATCAAATGAGTTAAATAAAGTTAGTGCAGTTCAGTTACCTTTTTCATCAAAAAGTAAGGTGAAAAATATAAATAGTAAAGCTATTTCTAGTTTTTCTAGTAATTTTTTTGAATATATTGATAGAAAAGGTGGTGATGTAACAGAATCAGGTATAATTATAAAATTACCAAATATTTGCGATAAAGTCGTATTTATTAGTTATTTTGTAGATGAGGGGGAGAATATTAATTATGCTTTAAATGTATTTAAGAATGGTGCAGGGAAGTCTGTCAATTTTGGAACTGGTTCAGAGTTTTGGATTGATGAAAAATATAATATAAAAGTAAAGTATTATCATGGAAAAAATATTTTTTATAAATACTTTAAAGTAAGTGAGAAGGGTGAGATATTAGAGTCAAAAAAACCATTCTAAAATAAATATAGCAATTAATTATACAGCAGATAATAATCTTAAAGAGATGAAACTAGTATGTTCAGTTGACTGATGTAAATTTTAAATTTAAAACCTAATATTTTTTGTAGACTGAGAAAACTGCATGTTTAAATTTTTTTTAATTGGTATGTTAGCTTGGACTAATGCTGCTAATGCTGAGTTTAATATAGAAAATAATCAAGATCAGCCAGTAAATATCAAATTAGGGTATCGGAGTGTTTTAAATTCTTCCTTCATATATACTGATGTCAGCAAAAATGTAGATTTGAAAAAAAATATCGTTATTGTTCCATATGGCGAAGTTACAGTTTTACTAAATCCAGTTTTGAATAATAATAATGAGATAAAAGGAAAGGATTATTACTTTATAAGCTATCAACCTAAAATTCTATTAGGGGAAAGTCAGTATAAGCTTCCTTTTGTTATTTCAGATGTTGGAGCAATTGGCACTAGTATTATTTATAATGATAATAATATTTCTATTTTTTCAATTGAAAGTTATACAAATCCTGGGTCCAATAATGATTCAAAAAAATTTAAAAGTGATATATATGTATTTAATAAAAAAAATTTAGGAATATACAATCCATTATTTTTATCAATAAATGTTAAATTAAGAAGTTTAAATGATGCTTCAATGAAATTTACAAAATTATCATCCATAAAGTATAATAAAAATGATAAGTCCTATCAAGTGGTATATGATTTTCAGAAAGTAACTGAAGATTTTACTTCAACTGGAAAAGTTAATTATGAGAATTTCCCAATTCAATATTCTTTTTCCTTGGTTCCGGATAAAAATAAACCTTTTTTAATTAAAGATATTATTGAAAAGAGAAAGGGTGATAAAAATATTGTTTCGAAAATTGAAAATAATGATATGTATTCATATTTTTTAAAATAGAAATATTTTAATATAAATATATTCTTATAAGCAGTAATAAATTAATATAATTTTTGCTGCTTATAAATAATTGGTAATATTGAAAATATTTTCTTATTAATAAAAGTTAATACCGAATAACTAAATATCTCAAATTTATAGTTTTTACCACTTTCATGATTGGATCTACTGAGACTTCATATGCTGACTTTGGTTTTATTCAAGATAAAGATGGGTATGTGAATGTAAGGGAAAATTCAAGTTTAAATTCTAAAGTTACGTCCAAATTAAATAGTAATGAAATTGTTTCTTGTGTGATGGATGAAGGGACAAATAATTTTTGTTTAGTTAATGCAAGTAATGGTGTAACAGGATTTATCTATAAAAATAGAATAAATAATTTTAGTGGTTACACTTCTATTAAGCTATCTCAATATTCTAGAGAGAAAGCTGTTTATAGTGATAAAAATATAATAGTAGAAGTGTATGCAAAAAAAGCTATTTTAGATCCTAAACTTTATAAAACTTTTAAAGGTGAATATAAGTATTTTAATAATAAACAATTCTTTGGTACTGATGGTAGTTTACCTAATAATGATTTTTTACAACTTGATAAAATCATAATTAAGGATAAAGATAAGAAAATAGAAATTGGTAAAAATGATATAGAGCAATACTTTTTTCCTAAAAATGGTATAGATGGTGACAAGAACGAGCTTGCTGATTTTAAAATATATTATTTAAATAATAATATTTATATTTTAAATACTTTTAATAATGCTGGTGCAGCAGCTTACAATATTGTTTTAAATATAAAAAATGGAAAAGTAATTGCCAATAAAGCTTGGCAGAGTAAAACTTGAAGTGCGACATAAACCACCTAATTAATTTAAAGGGTTTATGGAGTATATAAAATTGTCATACCATCATCTTAACTTTGAAGATCGTACTGCATTAATGCTTGAGTCAAGAAAAGAAGGCTTTACAGCCA
>NZ_JFWX01000090.1:0-3684 GCF_000588095.1 Acinetobacter sp. 1130196
GTTTTTCAGATTCTGAATTCCAGCGCTTGGTTGGTGTACCTCGACCAGTTTTTAGTGAAATGATCGAAGTTTTAAAAGAAGTAGAATCACTTAAAAAGAAATCTGGGCGTCCTCATACTTTAGCTATAGAGGATCAATTATTATTAACACTCAATTACTTACGGAATTACAGCACTCAATTGGAGTTGGCTGCAAATTACCATATCGCTGAAAGTAATGTGAATCGAACCATTAAAAAGGTTGAAGATGCATTGATGAAATCAAGACGGTTTACTCTGCCAAAACGAAGCATTACCACAGCAGACGAACAGTTTAACTGGGTCATTATTGATGCGACAGAATGTTCAATAGAACGTCCGAAAAAAAAATCAGAGTAAGTTCTACAGTGGTAAAAAGAAGAAACATACGCTAAAAGCACAAGTGATCTATCATCCGAACAGCAAACAAATCATAGGGCTAGATATATCGAATGGCAGTCAGCATGACATTAAATTGGCAAGAAGAACGGTTAAAAAATTCAAACATTGTAAATATGTTATGACCGATTTAGGGTACTACGGATTAGAGCAAGATGGCTTTAAATTATTGATGCCAATAAAGAAAAAGAAGAATTTACCCTTATTTGATGTTGAGAAAAAGTACAATAAAATGATTGGAAAAATACGAGTTGTGATCGAACATATTAATAGTCAATTGAAAACATTTAGAATATTAAGTGAACGCTATCGAAATAGACGGAAAAGATTCGGTTTACGCATTAACTTAATCGCTGCACTGGTAAATCGGATGAACTTGCAATAACGACTTTCGCAAGAGGTCTAATATTTTTAGGGGTAATGCCAGTGACTGCATATGCAGATCAAAAGTGCTATGGAGATATTATTGTTTTTCATAAATATGATGATCAAATGATATATCCCTACTTTATACAACCCTCTAAGGAAAAAAATAAGAAAAATGAATCACAAACCAAGGTAATAACGGTCCAGAAAAGAAAACCTACTCAAGATGAACTGGTAGCACAAAAGAAAGTTGAAGATACTCAATTAAAAAAAATAGATGAAAAGAAAAATCTTGAGAATAAAAAACAGCTTGATGCAGCAGTCGCTAAAGAAATTTTAGAAAATGGCGAAAAAAAATGGATGGTACAGGTAGCGTTGGCACCTAATCAAAATAAAGCAAATATGATCCAGTCACAATTGCAGGCGAAAGGATATAAGATTGTGACTAGCCCAACCACAAAAGGAATAAGGGTTATGGTAGACCCCGCTAATGATTTTGCGATTGCACAAATTATTCGAGAAAAAATAATTTCAGATGAGAGTTTAGATTTAAGATCGGCTTGGGGTTTTAAATGGGCTTCTTTAACAGCACAGTAAAAGAAAAAGGAGTCTGAAGACTCCTTTTTTTTATTCATATAAATTTGTTGTGATCTTCTGCATGATTTGCAGTAGTACGTCAAACTCGCTTTGCAATGGCGTACTTTTACGCGTAACGAGTGCTAGAGTACGACTTGGTGCATCTTCAATTGGTTTTGCAGTAATCTGATCATTAAACTTGATCATACTATTTTCAATTGCGATTTCTGGTAAAAGCGTAAAACCTAAATTAGAAGAAACCATTTCGACTAATGTTGGTAGTGAACTTGCTTTTAAACGGTTATCGTTTTTACGTTCACCAATTGGACAAGCACTTAATACATGGTCACGTAAACAGTGGCCTTCTTCAAGCAAAATAAGGCGTGACAAATCAAGGTCATCGAGAGAGTTTGCTTGAAGTGCATTTGTATCTTGCTTACTACAAACAAGATATAAATTTTCTTTTGAAATTTCAGCTACTTTTAGACTTCTTGTGTCAAAAGGTAGAGCAAGGACGATCATGTCCAAATTACCGTGTTCTAAGCGTTCTACAATTTTCTCACTTTGAGCTTCATGTAAATGCAACTGAATCTTCGGTAATTGTTGATGCACTTCATCAAGTAACCGTGTCAGGATAAAAGGTGCAATGGTTGGAATAACACCTAAATGAAGATCACCAGTTAATGGTTCACTCATTTCACGGCTTAAACGCATTAAATCCTGAGCATCTGCTAGCAATACACGGGCTCGAGCAACGACTTGTTCACCTAATGGCGTTAAACGCACATTTTGACGGTCACGCTCAACCAGAACGCCACCTAATAGCCTTTCTAGCTCCATGATACCGCCCGATAAAGTCGATTGGGTAACAAAAGAGCGTCGTGCTGCTTCAGTAAAATGCAAAGTTTCCGACAACGTAACTAAATATGATAGCTGTCTTAGTGAGGGTAATGCAGCCATAGTGTCCTAGTATGATGATTTAAAATGATGCGCAAATAAACCGCTAAGCTGTGGAATAAAATGGGCAGGGATATCATGCCCCATTCCATCAATTAATTCAAACTTAGCACCGGAAATTGCTTTTGCTACAGCCTTACCGTGGCTTGGTGGAAGTAAGCGGTCACGCGAGCCATGTAAGACTATAGTGGGTTGCTTAATTTCACGGTCCAGTTGCAGTAAGGAACCTGTACATAATATTGCTAAAAACTGTTGAAGTACACCAGCAGGATAATAGCTACGTTGATAAAGTTTTCGTGCAGTTTGTACAGCTTCAATATGGTTAATATAACCAGGAGAACCAATCAATTGGAATAATTTTAAGCTGTGGTTAACAATCCCTTCTTCATCACGTGATTCTGGCTTGCCAATTAAGCTTAAAAGTTGTTTAGGAAACGGTGGAGGTAAAAACGGTTGGTTGTTACTTGTAAACATTAAACCTAATTTTTCTACTTTTTCCGGATATTTTGCAGCAAGTATCTGAGCAATCATGCCGCCCATTGAGGCACCGATCACATGCGCTTTACTTATGCCTAAACGGTCGAGAAGCATCGATACATCATCTGCCATATCATAGAGCGTATAAGGTGCACCTTGATTACTTAACCCTAAAGCAAAGCGCCCCATCAATTTCATGGTATTTAAACGTTTACCCTGATGACGTACTTTCGAAGAAAGGCCAATATCACGGTTATCAAAACGAATAACACGAAAACCTTGATCAATGAGCGATTTACAGAAAAAGTCCGGCCAAAATAGCATTTGGGCACCTAGACCCATAATCAGCAAAATGGTGGGATGTTCTGCTTTTCCTCCTACTTCTACATGCAATTCAATACCATTGCCTAAGTTGACTTTAGTTTCTTGCATAAAAGGAGTGTAGGGTGAAATACTAAATTGTAAGGCGCTATTCATGTTATGCATTCCTTGAAGGGAATACTCTCGAGCGAGCATTCCCAATTTAAACCTTATGCTTGGGCAGGAATAAGATCTGGAACAAGCTTAGTTAACGTTAAACGTTGCTTGCCTGCTGTTGCACCTAACAATACGAAACCACGCAATGTTCCTTCATTGTCAATTGCTTTGGCAAGCATACCATCGTCGAATTCTTCAGTTTCCCAATTTACATCGACATCAACCGGAGCCGGTAAAACTGTAAGCGGTGCAGCCGGAGTTTTTACCGCAACTGGCATAGCGGGGTAATGTACATTTGTCTGTTGACCGCTTAATGTTTTTGCTAGAGCACGCGCTTGTTGCATAATTGGCATTACATAAGGAAGCAGGGTACCGTTCACTTCTGCACAGTCACCAATTGCATAAATATCGGCTT
>NZ_JFWX01000091.1:0-3547 GCF_000588095.1 Acinetobacter sp. 1130196
AACGTTGACCTATGACCGTGGACGCGAGATGTCAGAACATAAAATACTCGAAGAAGATTTAGGCATAGATGTATATTTCTGTGACCCACATTCACCTTGGCAAAAAGGCACATGCGAAAATATGAATGGTTTAATTAGGCAATATTTACCTAAAGGGATTGATTTAAATCAGGCAGATCAGCATTATTTAAATCAAGTTGCCATGTCACTGAATACTCGTCCTAGAAAGGCGTTAGATTGGCTTACACCATTAGAGAAATTTGCTCAGCTTGTTGATTATCATATGGCTTTTGAAACTGTCGCACCTCATGTTTGAATTCGCCATGTTATTCCCTTGATATACTACAAATAATTATAAATTTTATATTTTTCAATAGATAGTGAAGATAATTTATCAATATTTTACTTAGATCTTGCTATCCAATTTTCTTTTCTAAAATAACTATTCATAGTAAATAATTTATACCAAGTACAATTCAAAATCTTGGCAATATTTTTATAGAATTACGTGTATATTATATGACTAATTTATACGTTAATTCCAATATGACCAATACACTTTCTGAGCACAAACAAGTTGAAGTGGTAACTACTTTTGCTGAGCTTGTAAATACACAGTTTCAGGGGGATAAGAACGCTATTTGTTGGGTCAGAAATTTGGCAGGCGACTTTAAAGAAATTGTGGCAAAACTTCAGTTAAAAGAAAATATTACTGAAATTTCTATTGAAGATTTATTAGCACTGCCGCTTTCAGAACAAGGTGATTTGGCTCGAGACATTATTTTAAAGGACATACAGCTCTTAACTGATATGGGTGCATCACCTGTACTGAACTTACTTAAATATTATGAGCGTGATGATGAGCTAGATTTTATTTCAACAGATGTCTATTCATTTCACGTTGATCGCTCCCCTATTGAAACCGATACGTTCTTATGTACTTATCACGGTGCAGCTAGCGATATTGTGCCTAATGATCAAGTTGAACAAAAAGTTTTAATTCCAGAAATTAGAGAAAAGCTTAGAGCTTTACACGACGGGTCAGAAGCCGAATTTGAAAGCTTTTTAGCAGAGTATTTCTTTGATTTACATTATCAACCTAAATCCAATGCACAACCTATAAATTTAGGTACGGGACACTTGTGGCGTTTGGCGGTAGACCATCCCACTCAAAAGGTTTTACCGTGTGTGCATAGAGCACCTGTTGAAAATGACGGTGAATATCGGTTGCTACTTATCTGTTAATTTCCGACATGTTGCTAATTTTAAAGACTTAAATATCTGTTCTTTCATTATTAAATTGGCTTAAAGTCAATTTATATTAAAAAGGATTTCTAATTTCCCGTCGTTCAGTCCAATAATGAATAAAATAAATTTGAATATTTACTAAACCGAAAAAAATTAAAAATATTGAGCTAAAGTAGTTGACCCTCACGTAACGTAAGCCCCTAGCATAAAACACGCCTAAGGAAGAAGGAGCAAAAAGATGCTGTTAAAAGTTGGTGAATTGGCTAAGCAAACAGGACTTACTGTCCGTGCTCTTCATCACTATGACGATATCGGTTTACTTCAGCCTTCGGTCCGTTCTGATGCTGGTTATCGACTATATACCCGTAAAGACATTACCCGTTTGCATCAGATTCAAGCATTACGGGGACTGGGAATGTCGTTAGCCGAAATCCATACGGTTCTTGAAGACCCCAATCTTGCACTTCTACCAATTATTGATCAGCAGATTCAAGCAATAGATCAGAGATTGAACGAGCAAAAGAATTTGCGAAATCAACTCAGCAAATTGAAATCTCAAATTATAAGTGGTGAAGAGCTTGGATTGGAGGATTGGCTAAAAACACTGGAGCTTATAGCAATGTTTGAGAAATACTTTACAAAAGAAGAGCTTGAAAAACTTACTTTCTTACAAGCAGGTACTAAAAGTCATCAAGAGTGGCAAGAATTAACACTGGCAGCAAATGCATTATTTAATGCAGGTGAACCATTTAACAGTGAAGCAGCTCAAGATTTAGCACGAAAGTGGATGAAAACTCTTGAGCATAATACGAGGGCTAACCCAGAATGGCTTGTTAAATTAAATACCATAAATTCAGCCGAGCCTGAATTTCAGGAAAAATTAGGGGTAACACCCGAAGTTGTTGAGTTTTTACTTCAAGCGTTTTCTGAAAGTAAGCTGAGTATTTTTGCCCGTTATTTATCTGATGATGAGTTTAATTTTCTCAAAGAAAATTACATTCGTGAGATGAAAAAATGGCCTCAATTATTGGTCGATATTGAAAAATTGATTGATGCCGAGGTCAAACCAGATAGTGAAGGCGCGCAGCGTTTAGCAAAACAATGGCTTGCTATGTTACAAGGCTATGCTGGCAATAACCCAAGTACTCAAACAAAAATTCGTACTGCAATGCAAAATGAACCAAGCCTTGCTGACGGTACTTGGCTCAAACCAGTTACTCTACAATTTCTGGAAAAAGCCGTAGCAGCCTTAATGCGTAGTGCCTAGTTATAAGGAAAAGCTAAATCTTATTGACAAAAAAAAAGCCCTCTTTAGAGGGCTTTTTTATTTATTCTACAGAAATAATTACTGTGGAATAATGTTAGTAGCGCTAGGGCCTTTTTGACCTTGCACAACATTAAAAGTCACACGTTGACCTTCATGTAAAGTTTTGAAGCCAGAAGATGCGATTTCTTTGAAGTGAGCAAAAACGTCTGGACCTGAATCTTGTTGAATGAAACCGAAACCTTTAGTTTCGTTGAACCACTTAACTGTACCAGTAGCTGTGTTGTTAGACATGATATACATCCTATTGAATTTTAAGAACTTAAAGTCATGAGACATGACGGGTTTAACTTGGAAAAAATAACGAATTGAGCTTAAGATCTTAAAAACGGAGGATTATGAATAAAGCTTCGATACTAAAAGAGGATTTACTAAACTAATAAGTCTTTTTTCTAGTTAAGCTAATTATACACTAAAAAATCACTTATACAAACATTTTATATGAATTATTTATTACGGTTATTCTAAATATTTGTTTACATCTGTACAAATAATTACACATTATTATCTAAACATATAACATTTTATTTGTTATGTAGACTTTTAAAAAATGATATTTATAATCATTTGAAAGTTTGTTTTACACTCTCGGTATTTATTAATTACAATAACTTAGGCTATCTATCCGCCCTCCTCTATAATATGCATTAATATTATTAGTAGACCTCTTGCGAAAGTAAAAACCACCTCAATCTAAATTTCATGAGATATCAGAAATTAAATCGTTTTTCAGATTCTGAATTCCAGCGCTTGGTTGGTGTACCTCGACCAGTTTTTAGTGAAATGATCGAAGTTTTAAAAGAAGTAGAATCACTTAAAAAGAAATCTGGGCGTCCTCATACTTTAGCTATAGAGGATCAATTATTATTAACACTCAATTACTTACGGAATTACAGCACTCAATTGGAGTTGGCTGCAAATTACCATATCGCTGAAAGTAATGTGAATCGAACCATTAAAAAGGTTGAAGATGCA
>NZ_JFWX01000092.1:0-3264 GCF_000588095.1 Acinetobacter sp. 1130196
TATGGCTTACATTCATTGTTTGATCCAAATCAGGAAATGTCTTTAAACGCTTTGCTATTTGCTGAGGAGACCATAAACAACGGATCGCTTCAACAATAAATTTCCAGAGGATTGAATCGATTTTGAGTTTTCTGTGACCACGTCTACGTCTAGCGAAGGTGTTATCAGAAGCATATCGAGCTTGATAAACGTCATTGATGCTATTTCTTTTAAGCTCACGATAGATCGTACTAGGATGTCTTTTAATGAGTTCAGCAAATTTTCTGGCTGAAAAGCCTTCTTTTCTTGACTCAAGCATTAATGCAGTACGATCTTCAAAGTTAAGATGATGGTATGACAATTTTATATACTCCATAAACCCTTTAAATTAATTAGGTGGTTTATGTCGCACTTCAAGTTTTACTCTGCCATGTATTGAAATCAAATGACATCCAAATCAGCATGGATGGTAAAGGTCGATGGGTTGATAATGTGATGGTTGAACGATTATGGCGGAGCGTTAAATATGAAGAGGTGTATCTCAAAGCCTACAGCAATGTTTTGGATGCGAAGAAGCAATTAAACGCATATTTTGAATTTTATAATTTGAAACGACCTCATTCGAGTCTGGACAAAATGACTCCAGATGAGTTTTACTATGACCAGCTACCACAACAAAATAAGGTAGCTTAACTAGAGCAGAGTATCACTTATAAATAAGCTTTTAGTTGTTCAAACATGTGGGACCACCTCTATTTAAAAAAAGGAAAGAAGATGAAAATTAAGTTTTTAACAGTTTCATTGATGCTTATTCTGCCATTTTCTGTTTTTGCAGCAAATACTGTAGTAGAAAAAGCGGTCATTGAATCAAATAATACATATAAGGCGAAGTATAACTTAGAGGATATGACTGAGTTTAATCAGGCTCAAAAGGGCTTTATTGCCAAGCCAACAGGTCAAATTAAAAGTGAGAAAGGCAATGTTATCTGGGATTTTGATGCATTTAGTTTTTTACAAGATCAAGCACCAAATACCGTTAATCCCACTCTATGGCGACAAGCAAAATTAAACAACAATGTTGGGCTATTTAAAGTAACAGATCGAGTTTGGCAAATTCGTGGTTTTGATTTGGCAAATATGACCATCATTCAGGGTGATACTGGCTGGATTATTGTGGATACATTAACCTCTAAAGAAACGGCTGAAGCAGCACTTAAATTTGCTAGACAGCATTTAGGTGAGCAAAAAATTTCAGCCATTATCTTTACCCATAGCCATATCGATCATTTTGGTGGTGCATTAGGCGTTCTTTCTAGCGAAGAAATTAACGCTAGAAAAACTCCAATTATTGCGCCAAAAGGCTTTATGGAAGAAGCGACCAGTGAAAATGTGATGGCAGGTTCAGCCATGATACGTCGTGCGACTTATATGTATGGAACTTTTCTACCTAAAAATGCGGAAGGATTGGTGGATACAGGTTTAGGTAAGGCTGTTGCTGTGGGAAAAATGGGCATCCTTGAGCCTACACAACTGATCACTCAACCAGAACAGAAAATGACGGTTGATGGCTTGGATTTTGTGTTTTATAACGTGCCGGGTTCAGAAGCACCAGCAGAATTAACGTTCTCTATCCCATCATTGAAACTTTATAACGGCGCAGAAATTCTATCTCATACCATGCATAATCTTTATACCCTTCGGGGTGCTAAAGTCCGTGATGCCTTAAAATGGGTGGGCTATCTAGACCAAGCAATGCAGCATGCCAAAGCATCCGATGTATTGATTGCACAGCATCATTGGCCTGTCTGGGGCAATGACAATATTCAAGATTTTATTAAAACCCAGCGAGATGTTTATAAGTTCACGCATGATCAGACGGTGAGATATATGAACTCTGGTTTTAATGGCGCTGAAATTGCCGAAAAAATTAAGCTTCCAGCGGCACTTGATCAAAAACTATATGCTCATGGCTATTATGGAACCCTAAAACATAATGTAAAAGCAGTATACCAATATTATATGGGATGGTTCGATGCCCATCCTTCCAATTTAGATCCATTACCCCCTAAAGCTGTTGCAAAAAAATATATTGAGTTAGCAGGTGGGGAGAACAATGCATTGAAAAATGCGCGGGATGCCTACGCTCAAGCTGACTATAGATGGGCTGCCGAGATTTTAAAACATATTGTGTTGAATAACCCTCAAAACCAACAAGCAAAAGACTTATTGGCGAATACTTATCGTCAATTGGGCTATGCTGCTGAGGCTTCAACTTGGCGTAATTTCTTTTTGGTGGGCGCTCAAGAGCTACAAAATAATGTACCCCTACAAAATACTTCTGATCCGAGTGATTTATTGATTCATACACCAACTGAAAGATTTCTTGAAGCTATGGCGACAAATTTAGATGTGGAAAATTTAAAAAATGAAAACCAGTGTATCAATCTGGTTTTGTCGGATACCAAAGAGCATTTTTCATTATGGGTTGAAAACTCAGTCATGCAGTTTAAGCGTTATGATGAAAGTAAAGATTTGGCATTGGATTGCCCTACATTAACCTTAACCAAGCCCTTATATCTAAAAATGATTACAGGTCAAATAGAAGGGGTAAAAGTCCTGCTTTCTAAAGACAGTAAAGTCAAAGGTAATCCACTGAAAATTGGAAAATTCTTTGCAATGTTTAAACGTCCAGATTCAATTTTCCCGATTGTGACTCGACCAAATGGCTAAGCTCAAATAAGTAAAGTCGAAACTTAAATTAATAGATCCAAAGAAATGGGTGAAATTATCAACTTGGTTCTCCCAATCTTATAACAGGAATACAAGAAATTATTTCTTGTATTCCTCTTTAAAATTAAAAGTAAGCTATATGTATTTTAACTCTATTGATACTTTATTAAATGGTTTTTGAATTTTTATACTTTATTTTCGATGGAGATATTTTTATTAGTAGCTTGTTTAAAAAAGATTTGTTTATTTTTCTATTAATTGGGCGAATTCAAACATGAGGTGCGACAGTTTCAAAAGCCATATGATAATCAACAAGCTGAGCAAATTTCTCTAATGGTGTAAGCCAATCTAACGCCTTTCTAGGACGAGTATTCAGTGACATGGCAACTTGATTTAAATAATGCTGATCTGCCTGATTTAAATCAATCCCTTTAGGTAAATATTGCCTAATTAAACCATTCATATTTTCGCATGTGCCTTTTTGCCAAGGTGAATGTGGGTCACAGAAATATACATCTATGCCTAAATCTTCTTCGAGTATTTTATGTTCTGACA
>NZ_JFWX01000093.1:0-3126 GCF_000588095.1 Acinetobacter sp. 1130196
TTTCTCTAATTCATCAATTGATTGAAATTTTTCTCCATGAAAGCATTCCGATTTTAATATTCCAAAGAAGCTTTCTATTACAGCATTATCTAAGCAATTTCCTTTACGAGACATACTTTGAATTAAACCATGTTGCTTTAATTGCTGTTGGTAATGAGCCATTTGATATTGCCATCCTTGATCTGAATGGAGAATTGGTTTCTCATGTCGCTTAAGTTTAGCTAAGGCATGAATGAGCATATCTTTCACTAACTCATAATTGAGTTTACGTTGGATCCGGAAAGTAATAATTTCCCCATTAAACAAATCTATAATTGGTGATAGATAAAGTTTTTCACCGTTAACATTAAATTCCGTCACATCAGTTGCCCATTTCTGGTTGGGATGGTTCGCTTTAAATTGCCGTTGCATAATGTTATCAGCCACCGTCCCGACACAACCACTTTTATATGAGCGATATTTCAATGCTCTGATACGTGATTTAAGTCCCATGGTTTTCATAAGGCGATATACACATTTATGGTTGATTATTATTCCTGTACTTTTCAGGGCAAGAGTAATTCTACGATAGCCATAGCATCCCTTATGCTTGTGATATATGGACTTAATCTGCTGTTTTAACTCAGTATATTTGTCATTAGAGCGTACAGCTTTCATGTGATAGAAATAAGTACTACGAGCAATCTTTGCAATACTGAGTAAGAGTTTTAATGGATAAATTTGCCTTAATTCTGAAATAACCTGAACAGTGTCTGCAGTACAAAGTGTATTTAAGTACGTTGCTTCAGTTTTAAGGCTTTTAGCTTTTTTAAAAAGGCAACCTCTGCTCGTAAAGCAGTCACTTCATCAATGAGCTCCTGTTGAGATTTATCTTTGTCTTCTTTTATAGGTTTAGTTATTTTGGTTTTATGTTGTTTAACCATATTGGTATAAATCCTCGTAGTATTAAACCCGGCAATCCCTTCTTTATGATACTGAGCGAGCCACCTTCTTAAAATTGACGTCCCGCTCAGATTTAACCGTCTTCTAACTTCTCTTACCGGTATCTTATCAAGAAGCATTTGTACAGCCTTGATTTTAAATTCGGAAGAGTAGTAGGTTTTTTTAGTTTTAACATTCAGGCCATCTTCACCTTGTGCCTTATAGTTTTCAATCCATAAGCGGATGGTTTGGAGATCAACATTAAATTCTTGTGAAAGGATTTTATATCCTTTACTTCCATCTAAATAAGCTTGAATGACTTTTAATTTTAACTCTTTTGAATGCTTCGGAATTGGCATAGGGCACACCTCATAAGTTTAAAAAGTCTAACTTATGGGGTGCAGTTCAGAACGGGAGGGGGACACCTTCGGGTGTGCTGGGTTTTTTCGGCCAGTCTGCTAACCCCCTTTCGTTCTGCCACCATAATTTTAATGTCTGGCAGAACTCCCAATAAAAAGGAGTTGGCTTTGCACATCCATTATTTCTTGGCAGCCTATGCCAAAAGCTATAACGACACCACTTAAATCATCTTTAAACAGTTTGATAGCCTTTTGGGTTTTCAGACTTTAAGTCATTACGGCTCAAAAATTTGTATCAACAATAAAACTTGAGATGTGCCAAGCACAGTCTTTACGGCTTTGCTGTGCCTTTTTTCTCCCAAAAAAGTATCTCATTTAGAAACAACAAGAATTTATAACGGTAAAACTATGTCACCTTTAGTACTTTCTACACGTGCTTTAAAAGTTGTAAATAAGGGAATTGATTTATTTCATCATCACGGATTCCATCTCGTCGGTGTAGATAGAATTGTGAAAGAGTCTGAAATTACAAAAATGACTTTTTATCATTATTTTCAGTCTAAAGCGCGGTTTATTGAAATCTGTCTACTAGTACAAAAAGAACGGCTACAAGACAAAGTTGTTGCAATGGTTGAATATGACCACAACACAAGCGTGACAGATAAACTCAACAAACTATATAACTTACATATCGATTTAGAAGGGCCGTACTATCTATTATTTAAAGCCATTTTTGAAACTAAGAATACTTATTCAAACGCTTACCAAATCGCTATTAAATACAGAACTTGGCTGACCAATGAAATTTATAGCCAGCTTAGAATAGTTAACACTGATGCTTCATTTCATGATGCCAAATTGTTTTTATATATGATTGAAGGCGCCATTATTCAGCTTTTAAGTTCAGATAATTCAGATGTAAGAGAAGGAAGAATTGAGCGAGTTTTAATACATTTTAGTCAGACTTAAAGGAGTGTTAAGAAATGTTAAAAATTGTTTCTAATTATAATTTAAAATTTCTAAATTAGACCTCTTGCGAAAGTCGTTATTGCAAGTTCATCCGATTTACCAGTGCAGCGATTAAGTTAATGCGTAAACCGAATCTTTTCCGTCTATTTCGATAGCGTTCACTTAATATTCTAAATGTTTTCAATTGACTATTAATATGTTCGATCACAACTCGTATTTTTCCAATCATTTTATTGTACTTTTTCTCAACATCAAATAAGGGTAAATTCTTCTTTTTCTTTATTGGCATCAATAATTTAAAGCCATCTTGCTCTAATCCGTAGTACCCTAAATCGGTCATAACATATTTACAATGTTTGAATTTTTTAACCGTTCTTCTTGCCAATTTAATGTCATGCTGACTGCCATTCGATATATCTAGCCCTATGATTTGTTTGCTGTTCGGATGATAGATCACTTGTGCTTTTAGCGTATGTTTCTTCTTTTTACCACTGTAGAACTTACTCTGATTTTTTTTTCGGACGTTCTATTGAACATTCTGTCGCATCAATAATGACCCAGTTAAACTGTTCGTCTGCTGTGGTAATGCTTCGTTTTGGCAGAGTAAACCGTCTTGATTTCATCAATGCATCTTCAACCTTTTTAATGGTTCGATTCACATTACTTTCAGCGATATGGTAATTTGCAGCCAACTCCAATTGAGTGCTGTAATTCCGTAAGTAATTGAGTGTTAATAATAATTGATCCTCTATAGCTAAAGTATGAGGACGCCCAGATTTCTTTTTAAGTGATTCTACTTCTTTTAAAACTTCGATCATTTCACTAAAAACTGGTCGAGGTACACCAACCAAGCGCTGGAATTCAGAATCTGAAAAAC
>NZ_JFWX01000094.1:0-3055 GCF_000588095.1 Acinetobacter sp. 1130196
TCGAGTCCAACTTTACGAGCAAGCTTTAATGCTGCTTCATTTGCTTCTGCACCTGAGTTACAGAAGAATACTTTGTCTGCAAATGTATTTTCAGTGAGTTGTTTAGCAAGACGCAGTACGGGTTCATTGGTATAACCATTGCCGACATGCCAAAGTTTTTTTGCTTGTTCTGTTAACGCATTGACTGCCACTGGATGCGCATGACCTAATGCATTTACTGCAATCCCGCCTGCAAAATCGATATATTCTTTATTTTCTTGATCCCAGATACGTGAACCTTCACCACGTACCGGAATGAAATTTGCCGGTGCAAATACTGGAACCATCCAGTCATTAAAGTTGCTTCGAGTTACAGAAATTGGCTGTTCCATGCTTACCTCAGTATCTATTTAATTTATTTAATCTGTCTTACTGTCTTTAATTCATTTAGAAAAAGGGACTGAACAAATAACCCTATACATCCTTTATATTTGCTCAGCCCACTTTTCCTAAAAGGTAATTTCCTCAGATTAGCCTGGGAAAATACCGCGTTCTTTACGAGCTTTTAAGATACGCTCACAAGCCAAGATGTAAGCTGCTGTACGTAAAGTACAAGCATTCTTATTCGCTGTATTCCAAACGTCATCCATTGCTTGAACCATCAACTTGTCTAAACGTTCGTTGATTTCTTCTTCGCTCCAGAAATAGCTCGCCATGTCTTGAACCCATTCGAAGTAACTTACAGTTACACCGCCGGCGTTACATACAACGTCAGGAACAACAACAATGCCACGCTCAACCAATACATCTTCAGCTTTAGGATAAGTCGGGCCGTTTGCGCCTTCCAAAATCAACTTAGCTTTAAGTTTTTCAGCACGCTCAACTGTGATTTGGCCTTCTAATGCAGCAGGAATAATGATGTCTACTTCAGCAGTCCAGAAATCTTCATCTGCAATTGATTGCGCACCAGCAAAACCGCCAACACCTTGGTTTGCGTTTACGTGCTCACGTAATGCAACAAGATCAATACCGTCAGCATTGAAAATTGTGCCAGTGTGGTCTTGAACGTGAGTGATTTTTGCTTTTGATTCAACAAATAAGAAAGCAGCTTCACTACCTACGTTACCAAAGCCTTGAACAGCAACTTTCGCGCCTTCAATTGGTAAGTTGATTTTTGCAGCAACTTCACGGCCAGTAACGAATACACCACGACCAGTCGCTTTAACACGTCCTAAAGAACCGCCTAAGTGAACTGGTTTACCAGTTACAACACCAGTCACTGTGTGACCTTGGCTAGTAGAATAAGTATCCATCATCCAACCCATGATATTGGCATTTGTACCAACGTCTGGAGCAGGAATGTCTTTTTGAGGTCCGATAATGTGACCAATTTCAGTCGTATAACGGCGAGTTAAACGCTCTAATTCACGCGTAGATAATTTACGTGGGTCAACACGGATACCACCTTTTGCACCACCAAATGGCAAGTTCAAAACAGCAGTTTTAATTGTCATCCATGCAGACAACGCCATCACTTCATTTAAATCAACATTTGGATGGTAACGAACACCACCTTTACCAGGACCGCGAGACAAGTTGTGTTGTACACGGTAGCCTTCAAAGTGCTGGATTGAACCGTCATCCATTACGATTGGTACATCAACAATAAGAGCACGCTTAGGGCGCTTTAAAGTATCGATATAATCAGCTAAGTGTTCTAGATATGGCGCTACACGGTCAATTTGTGCCAAGTAAGTTTGCCATGCATCGCTATGTTCGTTTACGTATGAAAGATCTGACATCTTTTTTCCTATATACCTACATAGACTCAGATGTGATAAATCCGTAGTCTTTATTATTCAGCAACCAAAACCTTGCAATAACAATGTTTTGATTTATTTATAAAATCTTCCGCTCTTCTAAAGCTTCAGACCTTTTAAATTCCATCTTGTGATATCAAAAGTAAGATTTACTTTTATATATCGATATCTTTTACAATCTTTCTCTTGCTCATCTGCTGTTTATAAAAAATGTCTTTATAAAAGCAAAAGTTCCACCGCAATCAACTCAAACAAGTCGATTGGAAATAAGTGCAAAAGAGGTGACATAACCGTTTGGGAGTTAAAAAGAACTAGGGTTCATAAAACAAAAAAACCATAAGTCCATGAAATTATTTTTGACTAATCGATAGATCCCTCCATTAGTCTTTTTAAATAAAAATTGTTCAATAATACTGCAAGCTTCACATCACTACTCAAGCTGATTAATCGCGCTTTCATATAGACATAAAATCTTTAAGTAAATATAGCACAAAGCAAGATAATTTAGAACATTTTAAAATAAACAAGCAGAGAAAAAATAATCAATTTCCCCGAAATTTTATAATAAAAAAGTAACAAAGCCTAAAAAAAGCCTCAGCCATAATAATTTTATTTTATGGAAATTAAAAAAATATTAAAATTAAAAATGGTTAAAAAATTACCATTTAATAACAATAACTTAATTAACAAAAAATTTCAAAAATCCTTCAAATTTTTTAGAAAATTTCATAATATTTTTTTGTACAGTCTTATTTAAAATAAAAAATAGAAATATAAAAATTACACAGCCATTAAATAATCATGTTAAACATATACTTATTTAAATACTTGGCAGAGTAAAACTTGAAGTGCGACATAAACCACCTAATTAATTTAAAGGGTTTATGGAGTATATAAAATTGTCATACCATCATCTTAACTTTGAAGATCGTACTGCATTAATGCTTGAGTCAAGAAAAGAAGGCTTTTCAGCCAGAAAATTTGCTGAACTCATTAAAAGACATCCTAGTACGATCTATCGTGAGCTTAAAAGAAATAGCATCAATGACGTTTATCAAGCTCGATATGCTTCTGATAACACCTTCGCTAGACGTAGACGTGGTCACAGAAAACTCAAAATCGATTCAATCCTCTGGAAATTTATTGTTGAAGCGATCCGTTGTTTATGGTCTCCTCAGCAAATAGCAAAGCGTTTAAAGACATTTCCTGATTTGGATCAAACAATGAATGTAAGCCATACAACGATTTATTCAACG
>NZ_JFWX01000095.1:0-2730 GCF_000588095.1 Acinetobacter sp. 1130196
TCCGATTTACCAGTGCAGCGATTAAGTTAATGCGTAAACCGAATCTTTTCCGTCTATTTCGATAGCGTTCACTTAATATTCTAAATGTTTTCAATTGACTATTAATATGTTCGATCACAACTCGTATTTTTCCAATCATTTTATTGTACTTTTTCTCAACATCAAATAAGGGTAAATTCTTCTTTTTCTTTATTGGCATCAATAATTTAAAGCCATCTTGCTCTAATCCGTAGTACCCTAAATCGGTCATAACATATTTACAATGTTTGAATTTTTTAACCGTTCTTCTTGCCAATTTAATGTCATGCTGACTGCCATTCGATATATCTAGCCCTATGATTTGTTTGCTGTTCGGATGATAGATCACTTGTGCTTTTAGCGTATGTTTCTTCTTTTTACCACTGTAGAACTTACTCTGATTTTTTTTTCGGACGTTCTATTGAACATTCTGTCGCATCAATAATGACCCAGTTAAACTGTTCGTCTGCTGTGGTAATGCTTCGTTTTGGCAGAGTAAACCGTCTTGATTTCATCAATGCATCTTCAACCTTTTTAATGGTTCGATTCACATTACTTTCAGCGATATGGTAATTTGCAGCCAACTCCAATTGAGTGCTGTAATTCCGTAAGTAATTGAGTGTTAATAATAATTGATCCTCTATAGCTAAAGTATGAGGACGCCCAGATTTCTTTTTAAGTGATTCTACTTCTTTTAAAACTTCGATCATTTCACTAAAAACTGGTCGAGGTACACCAACCAAGCGCTGGAATTCAGAATCTGAAAAACGATTTAATTTCTGATATCTCATGAAATTTAGATTGAGGTGGTTTTTACTTTCGCAAGAGGTCTAATTTAATAAAAATATAAATCTAAAAAAATATTTAAAATTAAAAAATAATACTTATTTGTGACGTTTATCACACTAATTGGCTGTCAAATTATAAAAAATAAATATATAAAAGACAAATAGTTAACAGAATATAAAATAATTATCATTTTCAATTAGATCAAATATTTTAAAATCAAACTTAATACTTATAAAATTACATAAACATAATATTTATATTATTATATAAAATAAAAAATAATTTAAATTATTTTTTAAGAACTATATTAAAATCAATAATTAAATATTTTTCATCTTGAATTGAAAAAAATTCACTCCTATATTTATTTAAAAAACTTAGAATATATAGAAATATATCTTGATTTTTTCCTTATGACTACTCAGAGACAAAAACTTGAACTTCCTTTAGGACATAATAAATTATTACTTCATTCATGTTGTGCTCCCTGTTCTGGAGAAGTCATGGAAGCATTAATTGAGTCCAATATAGACTTTTCTATATTCTTTTATAATCCTAATATCCATCCAGTGAAAGAATATCTCATTCGTAAAGACGAAAATATTCGATTCGCAGAGAAACATAATATTCCGTTTATTGATGCAGATTATGACACAGACAATTGGTTTGCTCGTGCTAAAGGAATGGAAAATGAACCTGAACGTGGTATCCGATGTACCATGTGTTTTGATATGCGCTTTGAGCGTACTGCTTTATACGCTTATGAACATGGTTTTAGCTTAATCAGTAGTTCTTTAGGCATTTCAAGATGGAAAAATATGGCACAAATCAACGATTGCGGGATTCGCGCTGCTTCACACTATCCAGAAATCCAGTACTGGGACTACAACTGGCGAAAAAATGGTGGCTCTAGCCGTATGATTGAAATTAGTAAGCGTGAAGAATTCTATCAGCAAGAATATTGTGGTTGTGTCTATTCTTTACGTGATACAAATCGCTGGCGTATGAGTAATGGCCGAGATCGTATTAAACTTGGTGTTAAGTTTTATAGTAATGCTATGGAAGAAGATTAAAAATCTCTCTAGCTATTTAAAAATAAATAAGTTAATTATATTTATTTCATTTTCTAAATTTTTAACCTTAAATAAAAAGAGCCACATCTGGAGAATGTGGCTAAAAGGTGTACTTAGACGAGCTTTGATGTTTTTATAATAATTAAGTTAGCTTAAAATAATATTAATAAAATTTTTTTATTTTAAAAAGTCATAAAAATAAGCAATTTCTTTTCTCATTAGATTTATTGTGTTAGTTTTTAATACTTTAATGTTTCTATAAACTATTTATATCCAACATATAATTTCATCAATCAGTCAGAATGAAGTGTAATTATGATTCAAAATGAAATAATCAAAGTCTCGCCAGTTCAACAACAAGACTATACTCAATGGTTAGAATATTGGGTTGCCTATCAAAATTTCTATCAGGTCGGCAGAGTAAAACTTGAAGTGCGACATAAACCACCTAATTAATTTAAAGGGTTTATGGAGTATATAAAATTGTCATACCATCATCTTAACTTTGAAGATCGTACTGCATTAATGCTTGAGTCAAGAAAAGAAGGCTTTTCAGCCAGAAAATTTGCTGAACTCATTAAAAGACATCCTAGTACGATCTATCGTGAGCTTAAAAGAAATAGCATCAATGACGTTTATCAAGCTCGATATGCTTCTGATAACACCTTCGCTAGACGTAGACGTGGTCACAGAAAACTCAAAATCGATTCAATCCTCTGGAAATTTATTGTTGAAGCGATCCGTTGTTTATGGTCTCCTCAGCAAATAGCAAAGCGTTTAAAGACATTTCCTGATTTGGATCAAACAATGAATGTAAGCCATACAACGATTTATTCAACGATACGAGCAT
>NZ_JFWX01000096.1:0-2663 GCF_000588095.1 Acinetobacter sp. 1130196
GCTCTGAAATATTTACCTGCAGAACTGCGTAAAACGTTGACCTATGACCGTGGACGCGAGATGTCAGAACATAAAATACTCGAAGAAGATTTAGGCATAGATGTATATTTCTGTGACCCACATTCACCTTGGCAAAAAGGCACATGCGAAAATATGAATGGTTTAATTAGGCAATATTTACCTAAAGGGATTGATTTAAATCAGGCAGATCAGCATTATTTAAATCAAGTTGCCATGTCACTGAATACTCGTCCTAGAAAGGCGTTAGATTGGCTTACACCATTAGAGAAATTTGCTCAGCTTGTTGATTATCATATGGCTTTTGAAACTGTCGCACCTCATGTTTGAATTCGCCATGCCTTTGGTCACCACATTGGTGATCAACTGCTTATACAAATGGCCAATCGCTTACATTGGCAACTCAATGAAAAATGTAAGTTGCTTAGGATTGGCGGAGATGAGTTTTTATTAATAGCTGAAAATACCGATACTGAAGAGGCAATGCAACTTGCTGAAAAAGTATTGCAGCTTATTCAAGACAGTTACCAGATTTCCGGTAAAGAAATTAACATTTCGGCAAGCCTTGGCATCGCATTGTTTCCTGAACATGGGCAGAATGTTCAAGACCTGCTAATGAATGCCGATGCTGCCATGCTGATGTCTAAAGAGCAGGGCCGCAATACTTACACCGTCTTTAGTTATTCAACCCACCAACAAGAAACCAGAAGTCAGTCAAAACTGATCAATGATTTATATAAAGCAGTCGAAGAAAAACAATTTGTTCTTTATTACCAACCTAAATTTAATACCAATCTTGAGATTTGCGGGGTAGAGGCACTCATTCGCTGGAATCATCCATCTTTAGGTATGCTGACACCACATATGTTTATTGGTGGCGCGGAAAAGACAGGTTTAATTATTCCAATGGGATATTGGGCACTTGAGCAAGCTTGCCAGCAAATTCAAGAATGGGAACGTAGCAATACCCAGTTTTATCCAATCGCAGTCAATTTATCGGCTTTGCAGTTTGAAAATAAAAAGCTCTTTAGTACCCTCGAAGGTTTGTTAAAAAAATACCAAATTAAGCCTCATCACCTCATTATTGAAATTACTGAATCAACTGCAATGCGGCATATCGACTTAAGCATTCGTGCTTGTGAGCGGCTGCGTGATATGGGCATTCGTGTCGCAATTGATGACTTTGGAACAGGGCACTCAAGCTTCTTATATTTAAAAGACTTACCAGTCGATGAGCTTAAAATTGACCGTGGTTTTATTGTCGATTTAAAACCGGGCTCAAAAGAAGAAGTCATTTTAGAAAGTATTATTCATTTGGCGAAAAAGTTAGGCTTAACCGTAACAGCCGAAGGGGTGGAAACTCAGCAGCAAGTCGAAATTTTAACGCGTTTAGGCTGTCAGCAGTTCCAAGGTTACTTGTTAGGAATGCCTGTAAATGTAGGGCAACTGATTCAGTCACAAGGCGCTCATTTTGTTTAACGAATTTGTGATAAATTTTAAAATTATAACTTTATATAATATCTAAAATAATAATTTAGTTAATCTAATGAAAAATAATAAGAATTTTAAAAACTTGTCATAAATTCCACATTGACACTTCTAAACTCTCAGATTATCCTTTGCCTGCTGGCCTACATTGCCAGCCGGTTGTCGCAGACCGTCTCACACCGCATCAGAGCTATTTCGTCTGAGGAATAGTTTTGTGTGTACTCTCGTTCCCTCCCGTAGCGGTAGGACGGGAGAGGGACACCTATGGTGTGCTAGTTGTGTGACTAGTCTGCGAACCCTCTTTCGTTCTGCCATCATAATCCTTTATTAATGCTTTGGCAGAACTCCACATATAAGGAGTTGGCTGTGCATACTTTTTTTACACCTCCCGATTAGTCTTTAGCGTGGTTTGATCACTTTCGAGTTTTCAGGCTTTAGTTCGTCACGACTAAAAAATCATATCAACAATAAAACTTGAGATGCCTTAGGGCCATCTTTGGGGCCTTTGCATGCATTTTTTGCCTAGAGCAAAAGTTGCGGCTGTTTTATCTCATTTAGACACAACAACAAATTATTTTATAGCGGTACATATATGCCATATTCAGATCTCTCATTTCGCGCGTTAAGTGTGCTTCATACATCTCGTTATCTTTTTAATGACCATGGTTTTCACAACGTTGGTGTAGACCGCATTGTAGAAGAAGCGGAAGTGACCAAAACCACGTTTTATAAATATTTTCAGTCTAAAGAGCGGCTTATTGAAATGAGTTTAAACTTTCAAAAAGATGGGCGAATTCAAACATGAGGTGCGACAGTTTCAAAAGCCATATGATAATCAACAAGCTGAGCAAATTTCTCTAATGGTGTAAGCCAATCTAACGCCTTTCTAGGACGAGTATTCAGTGACATGGCAACTTGATTTAAATAATGCTGATCTGCCTGATTTAAATCAATCCCTTTAGGTAAATATTGCCTAATTAAACCATTCATATTTTCGCATGTGCCTTTTTGCCAAGGTGAATGTGGGTCACAGAAATATACATCTATGCCTAAATCTTCTTCGAGTATTTTATGTTCTGACATCTCGCGTCCACGGTCATAGGTCAACGTTTTACGCAGTTCTGCAGGTAAATATTTCAGAGCTTCAGTTAAAGCCT
>NZ_JFWX01000097.1:0-2554 GCF_000588095.1 Acinetobacter sp. 1130196
ACAATGGGTAGCGGTACCACAGGTGTTGCTTGTGTAAACACAGGTCGTTCATTCATTGGGATTGAGCAAGAGCAGAAGTACTTCGAAATAGCACAAGAACGTATTGCTCAAGCAGGTACCGAGAAAGACATGCAGCCTGACCTATTTGGAGAAGCGGTATGACTCTATCAGAAATCAGAGAACAATTAGCTGTAGTAGCTCAGCGTAATGGTCGTCCGCCTTATGATTTATGTGTGCTTAAAGCTGTTCAATTTGCTGTGAAGAATGGGACAGAACATCCGCTTAAAGAGCATTTGGATATTAAGCAGCCTACAGAAATACCAAAGGTTGAAAAGAAACAACCGGCAGTAAAAGCAGGTCCAAAAGTTCCACAAGCATCGCAGGAAGATATTAAGGATCTGTGTGATTGGATATCAGCACAAGTTGGTAGACAGAATCAACTTGCTGTTAAAGCTGGGACTTCACATTCAATTATCTGGCGTGTTCGCAAATCTAAAACATGTACTAAACGCCTATATGAGCAATTACTAAGAGCTAAAAATGAAATTATTGAAGGAGCAAGCGCTCAAGGGGGAACATGCGTAGAGCAGCAAGAATTGATGCAAATCAAAACGAGATTGTCAAAGCTCTACGACAAGTTGGGGCAAGTGTTCAATCGCTTGCTTCAACTGGAAAAGGATGTCCGGATCTGCTTGTAGGGTTTAGAGGCACTAACTACTTAATGGAAATTAAAGATGGTCAGAAGTTTAAGTCGGATAGAAAGCTTACTCCTGATCAAATCGAATGGCATGAATCATGGCGCGGCAAAGTCTTTGTGGTTGAGAGCATAGACCAGGCAATAAGTTTAATAAGTAATAATTAGGGTGACGGTATGAATGCGGCAGTAAATCACATTATGCAAACAACGGACTGGACTAAATACAGTCTAGAAGAATGGCTTTATCAATTTGGGGCTTGGATGTACTCAAATTCTGGAACTTGTGGAAAGAGCATAAACCCGATTGCTGTCGCTATGGATCAGGCTGCCAAAAAGCGCAAGCAAGAAGTGAAAGGCAAAGAGCAGATCATGGCAGATTGGCTTTGTTCTGATGATCCAGTTATCCCTAAAGGTCGTGGGCGTATAACATGTGAAATCACAGACAATGAAGCGCGTGCAGTTCAACGCCTCATCTTAGATATGCAAGGGCAATCAGAAGTGTTGGACGAATGGCTTGATGCTGTAATCAAAAGATACTTCTATAACAACTCTTGGTCAGAAATGGTTGTAACTCAAATGAATCCAGTTGGAGATATGGTTGTTGTCTATTCCCAAAATGATGCTAGAGCAGATGTTAAATGTGGTTTAGCTGCAATTCACTGCCGTTATAGTTTTATTAAATACAAATAGGTATAGAACTTGACCTTGTACAAGGCATGTGGCATATTTATGTTAGAGTGGTGCGAAGTGTAAGTAAGGTGCCACTAGGTGATGGATTCTTACAGCGTCTTTCGCCGATCGAGATTAAATATGCCCTAGAGTGAAATAGTCTGTAAGCCTCAAGGGTTCTCACCAATTTTAAAAGCTCATCATCCGATGGGCTTTTTGCTTTTATGCCCTACAAGCTTAGAACATTGGATTCCGATGTGCTGGACTGGATTTCTAGTCGATGCTTAAACGTAGGGCTATTTTTTTTGGAGGTTCACATGCTCCGAAGAATTAAGCAGGTCTATTGCACACATGTTTGGGAATATGAATCGGATTACAACGAAGACCTAATCAAAGAATGCAGAAATTGTGGAAAGATTAAGTGTTTGTAGCCCTGTCGTTTGACGGGGTTTTCTTTTTTGGAGAAGACAATGGCTGCTTTTATCGTTCTTGTTGTCATGTTCTTAACCATTCCTGTTTGTTATCTAATTAAATGGTATCAAGACTACAAGGCATGGAAGTTTCATAAAAACAGAAGCCGTCCTTTAAACCCGTGGTCTGATTGGTGAGTCTATGGACACAATCGAAGCGAAGAAGAATTTAGATTTACTCTACAAAGATCGGTTTAATCTTGAAAATCTGAATCATCTCAATGCGACACATCAGTTCAAGCAAGACTGTAAACGTCGAATTAGAGATATTGATGTGCAGATTGCTAACATCAAACAGAACCTTAAAAATGCGTGATGCAAAGCGACTGGCTGCAATAAGAAAATTACCATGCGTTAGATGCGGCTATCCTCACTCACAAGCGGCACATTCTAATTCTGGCAAGCATGGCAAGGGTAGAGGAATAAAAGCCTCAGATGCGTTTACAGTGCCTCTCTGTCATAAGTGTCATTTCCTATTCGACACATACCAATTAGGCACGAGACAAGAATCAGAAGCTCTATTTGATGGTTGGCTAGAAAAAACAGAGCGGATGTTAAAAATAGATACAAATTCTGATAATGAATTTATGTAAAAACGAAATGTTTACATATATTTATAAAAAAATTAAAACGCCATTTTTAAACCATGGTAAACTTCAAATACACAAAAGGGGTTTACTATGGTCACAGAAACACAGTTAGTTGTGCCTGGTACAAA
>NZ_JFWX01000098.1:0-2448 GCF_000588095.1 Acinetobacter sp. 1130196
GCTGAGTTCTCCCCAATCCATTCAAATTTAAGACACAACTTGGGTGCGAGGTCTACCTAATTCCGTAAATCTATTCAGAACTGCCACACGCGCATGAATTTCATTGACCTGACTTTGAAAATGTCTTGCCGTCAGCCTATCACCTAATAATTTGATGCAATGCATCTTGGTTTCCACCAAACTACGACGGTGATAACCCGACCATTTTTTCCATAGGGTTCTGCCTAAATGTTTAACCGTTTGAAGTAACTCATTTCGTTCTATTGAACTTATTTTAGAATCTTTCCAGGGCTTGGCATTCTTTCTGGGTGGAATTACTGCATGTGCTTGACGATCTGAAATCACTTTTCTGCAGCACTTCGTGTCGTACGCGCCATCGGTATAGACAGAATCTATTCGCTCATCTAGTGGAATTTGATCCAGTAAATCACCTAGTACTTGTGAATCACTGACATTATTTGTAGTAAGCTGAACGGCACGTATTTGCAGTGTTTCAGCATCTATACCAATATGCAGTTTACGCCATTGCCGACGGTATTCAGGCTGATGTTTTTTACGCTTCCATTCGCCTTCACCTAAAAACTTTAAACCCGTAGAGTCGACAAGTAGGTGTAACCCATCATGACTTTTCTGATAGCTTATCGCAATATCAATATGCTTTTGTCGTCTACAAAGGGTGGAGTAATCTGGTGCTGTCCAATTCAAGCCACAGAGTTTAATCAGGCTTTGAACAAAGCCAGTAACCATACGTAAAGAAAGACGGAATAGAGATTTGATCATTAAACAGCATTGAATCGCTGTATCGGAATAAGTTTGATTTCGTCCTTGCTTGCCTTGTGGTTGTGCATACCATTGCGTCTTAGGATCAAACCAGATTGAAATATTTCCTCGCTTGATTAAAGCTTGGTTATACGAGGACCAATTGGTTGTACGATAGATTTTAGGTGTAGGCTTCTTCATCTGGAAATTATATTACTGAAGAAGCCTTCAAGAATAGCTTTGTGCAACAAAGCCCTCAAGATATAAAATTTATTATATTAGATAAAAAAACACCTTAACCTATATAAAAGATAACAAATATACATTTAGACATATTTATTATCTTTTTTAAATGTTGTGTACTGAAATGTAATTTATTAAACATTCATATTAATAATGTTTATTCTAAAAAATTACTTATATTAAAAATCAGCAATTTATTCAAATTTTAAATTTACAGTTAAATATAGGGTAACACCCCTACCCTACACATTTAAAATCTACATGTTTTAATAAACCTATCTGAAGCTCTCAGATAAAACACATCGTCATAATTGATATGAGGTATTAAAAAATGAGCACTACTAATAATCAAGCAAATCAACGTAATAATCAGCAGCAACAACAGCAAAATGACAACCGTAATCAACAGCAACACGGTAACCAACAGCAAAACGATCAACAGCAACAAAATAATCAGCAGCAACAGCAAAATGATAACCGCGGCCAACAACAAGGATCTAACCAAAAAGATTCTGGCCAACAAAACTCAAATAACAACCAACAACGCTAATCGTTTTTAGTTGTTCTTTGATGCGGTCAATCATTTAGGAAGGTGAAAGCACCTTCCTAAATCAAAATATAAACATAAAATTCAATAAAATATGAGGGAATTCTGATGACAGATCAAAATACAGATCATGCTCAACTGGTAGCTGGCGATCATAACTATTCTGACTCTCGCTGGCGTGAAAGCTATCTTACTCGTCCTTATTATCAAGAAGCGCAATTAACTACACCAGATCTAGATTATGATCGTGATTTTTCTGCAGCTTATGAACTTGGTCATCGGGCTCGTTCTGAATCTAAAGAAGGAACTCAGTTTGAAGATATGGAAGGTAGCTTAAAGCAAAAATGGGAAGAGCTAAAAGCCGAGTCCCGCCTTAAATGGGAACACGCTAAACAAGCGATTAAAGATGCATGGGATGATATGTAACATTCTCAACTGGTCCAAAGCTATAAGCTTATTTCCTATTGGCCCTGGGAAATAGGCTTTTTTATTGTTTTAAAAATATGGTGGCATATTAAAATTATGATTAAGGTACTGATTTGCTAAATTTGGATCATCAAAAACTTCTTTCTTAAATTGTACGCTCACGGTTGTAGTGAGTACATGAGTCGGCTTAATAGTCACTTCCACTACATATTTATTTTGCTCGTGCTTAGCTTTTACGCCATAAATTTCAGAATCATTAATGCAAGTTCCATCTGTAAAATATACAAACATACGTACTACCTTAAATATCACTAAACATAAAGGTCCTATCAAACATAAAGCCTGACTCAGTTAATCTGGTCAGGCTTTCCTCAAAATCAACTTTGATTTTTTTTAAAATATTCAATTATTTCTTCCCCATTATTTACAGGCTTTTTCTGCGAGGGGTAAGTTTCTTCGTAGGCATAGGCGGG
>NZ_JFWX01000099.1:0-2189 GCF_000588095.1 Acinetobacter sp. 1130196
CCAAATCAGGAAATGTCTTTAAACGCTTTGCTATTTGCTGAGGAGACCATAAACAACGGATCGCTTCAACAATAAATTTCCAGAGGATTGAATCGATTTTGAGTTTTCTGTGACCACGTCTACGTCTAGCGAAGGTGTTATCAGAAGCATATCGAGCTTGATAAACGTCATTGATGCTATTTCTTTTAAGCTCACGATAGATCGTACTAGGATGTCTTTTAATGAGTTCAGCAAATTTTCTGGCTGAAAAGCCTTCTTTTCTTGACTCAAGCATTAATGCAGTACGATCTTCAAAGTTAAGATGATGGTATGACAATTTTATATACTCCATAAACCCTTTAAATTAATTAGGTGGTTTATGTCGCACTTCAAGTTTTACTCTGCCAAGCTTTATTGGCAATTACTTTTCCATTTTTTATATTTAAAACAATATTGTAAGCTGCTGCACCAGCATTATTAAAAGTATTTAAAATATAAATATTATTATTTAAATAATATATTTTAAAATCAGCAAGCTCGTTCTTGTCACCATCTATACCATTTTTAGGAAAAAAGTATTGCTCTATATCATTTTTACCAATTTCTATTTTCTTATCTTTATCCTTAATTATGATTTTATCAAGTTGTAAAAAATCATTATTAGGTAAACTACCATCAGTACCAAAGAATTGTTTATTATTAAAATACTTATATTCACCTTTAAAAGTTTTATAAAGTTTAGGATCTAAAATAGCTTTTTTTGCATACACTTCTACTATTATATTTTTATCACTATAAACAGCTTTCTCTCTAGAATATTGAGATAGCTTAATAGAAGTGTAACCACTAAAATTATTTATTCTATTTTTATAGATAAATCCTGTTACACCATTACTTGCATTAACTAAACAAAAATTATTTGTCCCTTCATCCATCACACAAGAAACAATTTCATTACTATTTAATTTGGACGTAACTTTAGAATTTAAACTTGAATTTTCCCTTACATTCACATACCCATCTTTATCTTGAATAAAACCAAAGTCAGCATATGAAGTCTCAGTAGATCCAATCATGAAAGTGGTAAAAACTATAAATTTGAGATATTTAGTTATTCGGTATTAACTTTTATTAATAAGAAAATATTTTCAATATTACCAATTATTTATAAGCAGCAAAAATTATATTAATTTATTACTGCTTATAAGAATATATTTATATTAAAATATTTCTATTTTAAAAAATATGAATACATATCATTATTTTCAATTTTCGAAACAATATTTTTATCACCCTTTCTCTTTTCAATAATATCTTTAATTAAAAAAGGTTTATTTTTATCCGGAACCAAGGAAAAAGAATATTGAATTGGGAAATTCTCATAATTAACTTTTCCAGTTGAAGTAAAATCTTCAGTTACTTTCTGAAAATCATATACCACTTGATAGGACTTATCATTTTTATTATACTTTATGGATGATAATTTTGTAAATTTCATTGAAGCATCATTTAAACTTCTTAATTTAACATTTATTGATAAAAATAATGGATTGTATATTCCTAAATTTTTTTTATTAAATACATATATATCACTTTTAAATTTTTTTGAATCATTATTGGACCCAGGATTTGTATAACTTTCAATTGAAAAAATAGAAATATTATTATCATTATAAATAATACTAGTGCCAATTGCTCCAACATCTGAAATAACAAAAGGAAGCTTATACTGACTTTCCCCTAATAGAATTTTAGGTTGATAGCTTATAAAGTAATAATCCTTTCCTTTTATCTCATTATTATTATTCAAAACTGGATTTAGTAAAACTGTAACTTCGCCATATGGAACAATAACGATATTTTTTTTCAAATCTACATTTTTGCTGACATCAGTATATATGAAGGAAGAATTTAAAACACTCCGATACCCTAATTTGATATTTACTGGCTGATCTTGATTATTTTCTATATTAAACTCAGCATTAGCAGCATTAGTCCAAGCTAACATACCAATTAAAAAAAATTTAAACATGCAGTTTTCTCAGTCTACAAAAAATATTAGGTTTTAAATTTAAAATTTACATCAGTCAACTGAACATACTAGTTTCATCTCTTTAAGATTATTATCTGCTGTATAATTAATTGCTATATTTATTTTAGAATGGTTTTTTTGACTCTAATATCTCACCCTTCTCACTTACTTTAAAGTA
>NZ_JFWX01000100.1:0-2156 GCF_000588095.1 Acinetobacter sp. 1130196
TTTGCTGAGGAGACCATAAACAACGGATCGCTTCAACAATAAATTTCCAGAGGATTGAATCGATTTTGAGTTTTCTGTGACCACGTCTACGTCTAGCGAAGGTGTTATCAGAAGCATATCGAGCTTGATAAACGTCATTGATGCTATTTCTTTTAAGCTCACGATAGATCGTACTAGGATGTCTTTTAATGAGTTCAGCAAATTTTCTGGCTGAAAAGCCTTCTTTTCTTGACTCAAGCATTAATGCAGTACGATCTTCAAAGTTAAGATGATGGTATGACAATTTTATATACTCCATAAACCCTTTAAATTAATTAGGTGGTTTATGTCGCACTTCAAGTTTTACTCTGCCAACCTATGAGACTCCATATAAAAAATAAATAGCCTATTTTCACGTTCTGAAATAGATAAATATTTATAATAACTAACCAATTAATCCTATTTTTGGGTTGATTGGTTAGTTTTATTTATATATCTATTTTTTAGTCTGAGTTAAATAAGGTGCTTTTTACAATTAATAATTAAATTTTGTTAGCATGCGCGGCATAGAGAATAAGAACTGTTGATATGAATTATGACTGATCAATTAAGAGCAAGATTTGAAAATTTAGAGCTTAATGCGGGTTTAGGAAAAATTAGTGCCTTTATATCCATGGCATTAAGCTTACTTTGCTTATTTGGAGCTTTATGTTTTTTGTTTCCCAGTGTGCTGACAACCCCAGAGTTACGTCCACTTTATGCAAAGCACTATAATCTTTTTTATTATGGCCTCATTACAGGCATTATTATTAGCGGAGGTTTTGGAGCATTTAGTGCAATCATCCGACAAAATAGATATGGCTTTTATGGTTTATGCTTTGCACTCATCGCAGCAGTCTTAGGCTGTGGTGTTATTCATGCTCCAGTCATTCCAAGCGTACCATTTTATGCAGGCATTGATTATTTTGTACTTACCCTAGTCATCTTGGCTTTTATTTTTATACCCCTTGAAGGCTTTTTTGCTAAAAACCCTGAACAAAAGATCTTAAGAGTGGGCTGGGTGACCGATATGAAATATTTCATGGTCAGCCATATTGGTATTCAACTATTTAGCTTCTTAACGGTTATGCCAATTCAATATTGGATTACGCATTTACCTGATAACCCAATTGTGCCATATGTTCAAGCTCAGCCGATTTGGCTGCAATTCATTGAATTGCTCATTGTGGTTGATTTTACGGTGTATTGGTTACATCGAGCCATGCATGAAGTGAACTTTTTATGGCGTTTTCATGCGATTCATCATTCGACTGAATATATGGATTGGTTAGCATCTTCCCGTTTACACGTTGTCGAAGTTTTAATGACTCGCTTTATTGCCACTTTACCGATTTTTCTTTTAGGGTTTCATACTTCTGCTGTTTTTGCCTATTTAATTTTTATTTCATTTCACGCTATTTTTATTCATTCCAATGTACGTTTTCGATTTCCATATTTACGTTGGTTTATCGCAACACCAGAATTCCACCATTGGCATCATTCCTCTGAAAAACCTGCGATTGATAAAAATTACGCTGCTTTTATTCCACTTTATGATGTTATTTTTAAAACCGTATATATGCCAAATCACTTGGCGAGCGTGTATGGTACGGTAGGGTATAAAATTCCAAATAGTTTTATAAAACAGTTTACTTGGCCATTTAAAAAGTATGTAAAACGCTTTTTAAAACGCTGGCGTGACCAGTAAATATTAAAAAAAAGCCTCAGTTCGAGGCTTTTTTATATAGTTATTTATTTTTAAAATTTTTAATAATCATCAGAAGGGCAACCAGTGACAATAAGATAATAAAACCGATGTAACTATTTGCCGTACTCATCAGCCCAATTTTTCCTACAAAATACCCAGCTAAAATTGCAGGAATACTAAAAGCCAAATAACTTTCAACAAAAAAAGCAGCCATAAGACCCGCACGTTCTTCAGGAAGCGCCAATGGCATTACACTACGAATGGCCCCCATAAACGCTGTACCAAAACCAACTCCAGTAATAATAGAACCTAAAAATAGAATTACAGCATTAGTCAGATTAATAGCGACAAATAAAACAGCTGCGCCAATAGCAATTGAGAGCGTACCTGTTAATAAAATACGAAAATTTGTCGACTTTCTAAGCGTTAA
>NZ_JFWX01000101.1:0-2106 GCF_000588095.1 Acinetobacter sp. 1130196
CCAACTTCAGATCAATCTTCAGTGCAATCTAGTCCATCTCAAGTAGAACCTACATTGAATGTAGATAACGACAAACATGACGGATTGACTACTCCGGAAAAAACGGAAAATAAGCGTATTCCGGTGCCGGAGCCGGTTGAACCGGAGCAGCCGAAAAGAGGGTGGTTAAGCCGGTTTTTCTTGCCGAATGGCTAAGGGTACTATTCAACTGAGCTAATCAAAGTTGTAAGGATTTGATTAAAGAATAGCCATATTACGTGAAAGATCACAAAAAAAAGCCCGTACAGGGATGTTCGGGCTATAAACTTTGAAATAAGTATATGAATTTCAAGGTAAATTATGACACATTTCGTATAAGGTGTATTATGTTAATTTTAGAAAAATTAAACTTGTAAAATATTAACATAACTGTCTGACATTTCTTGCAGATCTAACTTAGTAGTAACATTTAGAATGTCATCGTAATTCAGAAGATTTTGTATTGGAAAAATACCCTTAAGTATTGATCTAAGAAGGAAATAATAAGAATAGAGCTGTTCATGAATATCAAAGTTGATATCAGCGCCTCTAATAAAATCATAACCAATATCGACATTTCTATCATCTCGATAAATGGCATTGGCTAAATCTTGGAAATCGTTACCTAAGTCAAAGTATACCAATGGTACTTCATATTTAGATCTAGCTATATCTTTTCGATATACATAGTTAAAACCATCTCTTTATCTGATGTTGCATTGCGACCTTAGCCACCGATGTATCTGGCTGCTGGCATTGCTGAATAAGTTGATGTTTAAATTCAGCCGTGAAGGTTCGACGGGGCTTTTTTAGCGTTGGTGCAGTGTCTATAACTGTCTTTAAATCCATAGATAGGTGTCCACTTAAATTTTAGTGGACACTATCGCGGTATTAATGAGTTAGAAAAAGTGGGGATCAGCGGACGCTTACGTTGTTAACTAAAAAGTTATATTTTCTATATAGAGTCGTTTAAGAATATATCGTAAAAAATATTAAGAAAAATAAATTTTACGATATATTATATCTATGAAATTTTTAAATTAATCTTTAAATACAATAGTTTAAATAAAGTTGTATAAATTTTTAAAGTATTGATAGTGAGTAGTTATGAGTCTTTTTTATGAAAACTTTAGAGATTTTGAAGATGCTGGTAAAGCCATTTTAGAGTATTTACATAATCACTTAGTTTTTAATTTATGGATGATTACTTGTACAGAAGGTAATGATTGGATAGTTCTTCAAGCTAAAGACAGTGGATATGGAGTAAAAGCAGGACAAGTTTTTAATTGGGCTGATTCATATTGTTCTAAGATGGTACTAGGCAAAGGGCCACGTATAGCACATGATTCAAAAAAAATTCCATTATATGAAGAGGCTGGAATTAATAAGGTAGTGGATATAAATGCATATATAGGTCAACCTTTATTGAATGAAGATGGCTCTGTTTTCGGTACATTATGTGCTATTGATCCATCAGTACAGCCTAAAAGTATAGAACAATATAGTGATTTATTAGAATTATTTAGTTTATTACTCAGTCGAATTTTACAGAACGAAATTAAAATAAATGAACAAAAAAGAATTAGCGAAAAACTTGAAATGGAGTCGCTAACAGATCACTTAACAGGAGCTTTCAATCGTCGTGCTTGGGATAAATTTTTAGATTTAGAAGAAAGTCGGTGTAAAATTTACGGACACTCAACAACAATTATTGTCATAGATTTAAATGATTTAAAATATATAAATGATAAATTTGGTCATTTAAAAGGTGATCAGATGATTCAAGAAACAGTCCAAATTATCAAAAGAACTGTGCGCTCTAATGATTTAGTTGCACGTTTAGGAGGAGATGAGTTTGGTATTTTAAATATTGAAACTAACTTAGAAAATACTCAAAAACTAGCAAATCGAATTTCAGAATCCTTAAAACAGGCTGGAATTAATGCTGCTATTGGTGTTGCAGCACGTCAACCAGGGACGGATTTACAACAAACAGTAGTTGAAGCAGATAAGCAAATGTATAGACATAAACGTCAAATCAAAGATATGTCTCAATAAGGTAATAAAATTAAGTTTTCCTACAATTAA
>NZ_JFWX01000102.1:0-2090 GCF_000588095.1 Acinetobacter sp. 1130196
TGAGTTTTCTGTGACCACGTCTACGTCTAGCGAAGGTGTTATCAGAAGCATATCGAGCTTGATAAACGTCATTGATGCTATTTCTTTTAAGCTCACGATAGATCGTACTAGGATGTCTTTTAATGAGTTCAGCAAATTTTCTGGCTGAAAAGCCTTCTTTTCTTGACTCAAGCATTAATGCAGTACGATCTTCAAAGTTAAGATGATGGTATGACAATTTTATATACTCCATAAACCCTTTAAATTAATTAGGTGGTTTATGTCGCACTTCAAGTTTTACTCTGCCGTGCTAAAACTTGGGTTCATTTTGATATAACTCGCTATGGAAAAGAATATTTATCAAAAGAGCTATTTGCAAATACTGTTGAAAATCTAAATGGTGACTATTTGGCGAACATTGTAAAGAAAAATAATTTGATAAACTTATTATCTTGTAGTGGGAATATTTCTATTCCGAGTAATGTTGTCCAACCTAAGCAAGAGAAAAATAAACTTTTTAATGAGGAAGATGCACGTAATGCATTAAAAGTTATTCATGAGAAATATGGTAAAGATATAGCAATAATTGTTGAAAAAATGTATAGGGTGGAAACTAGGCACTTTAAGTCAGAACAATATCAACATTGTGGTACTCCTGGCATGGAAAAAAATGGTTCAGCACCATATTATGGATGGGATTCTTCATTGTTTACAGATAAACCGATAGGAACATGGTCTGCTTATGAAAATGCGGGGCTAAGTGGCTCAGGAGGAAATGCACAAGTAACAACAAGTAAAAAAGTTTTTGTTTGTGTATCCTCAGTTTTGGTTGGTATGACATATGTAGCAAAATATATTAAAAAGTATAATGGAAATTATGCTCGATGGTTTGCGCTAGAAGATGGTAAACAAGCAGTTTATCGGAATGCATTAAGCAAAGTGAAAGCAAGAATCGTAACTGAACTTTAAAGAGGTTTTATAATGAAATTTGTATTTTTTTTATTTACATTATTTCTGATTTCGGGATGCAATGCAGAAAGTTCTAAAATCGCTTATGATCAAAAAAAGCAATGTAAGAATGATCTGATGTTAATAGCATCTAAGAATTTTGATTTTAATGGTATTAATAAGGATGATATAATCTTTGATTTTTCGGAAAAAGATTTTATAAAAATTTTTGTTAAAAGTAAAAGTGGAGTTAATAATGGTGCGACTTTTGGTTGGATAAGAATTGATAGGAAGGATAATAAGTTATATGACATTACATATGATGAAGAAAATAATATTCCAATGAATCTTTTTGATAGAAAAGATTATATAAGAAAATGTCTTTAATTAATTAAATTTTTGTGAGTATATTTGTGTCTAAGAAAATAATTTTATTAATAATTGTATGTTTTAATATTAGTGCTGCTTATGCAGCTAATAATATAGCTGATAAATGCTATATAAAAAATGAGATCGTATCAAATGAGTTAAATAAAGTTAGTGCAGTTCAGTTACCTTTTTCATCAAAAAGTAAGGTGAAAAATATAAATAGTAAAGCTATTTCTAGTTTTTCTAGTAATTTTTTTGAATATATTGATAGAAAAGGTGGTGATGTAACAGAATCAGGTATAATTATAAAATTACCAAATATTTGCGATAAAGTCGTATTTATTAGTTATTTTGTAGATGAGGGGGAGAATATTAATTATGCTTTAAATGTATTTAAGAATGGTGCAGGGAAGTCTGTCAATTTTGGAACTGGTTCAGAGTTTTGGATTGATGAAAAATATAATATAAAAGTAAAGTATTATCATGGAAAAAATATTTTTTATAAATACTTTAAAGTAAGTGAGAAGGGTGAGATATTAGAGTCAAAAAAACCATTCTAAAATAAATATAGCAATTAATTATACAGCAGATAATAATCTTAAAGAGATGAAACTAGTATGTTCAGTTGACTGATGTAAATTTTAAATTTAAAACCTAATATTTTTTGTAGACTGAGAAAACTGCATGTTTAAATTTTTTTTAATTGGTATGTTAGCTTGGACTAATGCTGCTAATGCTGAGTTTAATATAGAAAATAATCAAGATCAGCCAGTAAATATCAAATTAGGGTATCG
>NZ_JFWX01000103.1:0-2084 GCF_000588095.1 Acinetobacter sp. 1130196
AAATTAACAGAAGAACAGCGCAAAATTGCGATTGATTCGTTTAAGTTACAGCAGCAACAAGAATTAGGTTTGCTAAAACTTGCTCAAGAGCAACGTTTGTTTCAAGCTAAATTATTCTTGCTTTCAGAAACTGAGGCAATGCAAGAACGCTACCGATTGGAGCGAGAAGAAATTGCTAAAACAGCAAAAGATGAGGAGGAAAAACGTAAGCGACTGGCATTATCACGTGATCAAGAACGATTAGAAGCACTTGATCGTGCAGCAAAAGCTGCTCAAAACTGGGGTGGTATTCAGGCTGATATGAATGGTACCAGCGAGTTCTTCAGACAGGATCAAGAACGATCTAGCCGCCTAAGTGCCGCGACAAATCTACTTGATAGTCAGCAAGGTGTGGTTAATTTAAATAAACAAAATTCTATTGAGGCTTTAAACGCACAATTTGAGCAACAGCTTATAAGTCAGCAGGATTACGAAAACCGGAAAACAGCTATCATTCAAGCTGCTCAAGATCAACGTAATCAGATTGCTGCTGAATATGCAAAGAATGCTCAGGATATTGAAGATAAGTACCAGCAAGACCGCTTGAACACTCAAATTGCATTTGGTGGCCAAATGATGGGTTCACTTACATCAATGTTTGGTTCAATGTTTGGAGAGCAATCTAAAGCATATAAGATCATGTTCGCCGCTGATAAAGCTTATGCGATTGCAGCTGCTGGTATTGCGATTCAGCAAAGCATTGCTCAGGCAGCAAAGGTAGGTTTTCCAACAAACATTCCTTTGATTGCTAGTGCTATTGCTCAAGGTGCAAGCATCATTGCAAACATCCGGGCAATTAAAGATCAAGGTTTTGCGGACGGTGGTTATACCGGTAATGGCCTTAAACATACTCCAGCAGGAATTGTGCATAAAGGTGAGGTTGTTTGGTCGCAAGAAGATATCAAACGATGGGGCGGTGTAAGCGTTGTTGAAAGCATGCGTCAAAGCAAGCCAAGTGGTTATGCTAACGGTGGCTATGTATCAAACAATCAAACGGATGCAATTGCAACAGTTAGAGAGCATAGACAATTCGAAGCTATTAACACCGGAAGAACTGAGAAATCTCAACCTACTGTTACCATTATCAATAAAACATCAGAAAAAGTGGAAGCTACATCTGGATGGGATGGTAAGGAGTTAACAGTTATCTTAAAAGAGTATCAGAAACAGAATGAGGAAATGGTAGATGCTAAGATTGAAAAAAGATTTAGAATGTCTAAACGACAAGGGTGGTAGGTTTAAAAAAGAAGCTTTGAAAGGTTTCTTTTTTTATTTGAAGCTAGAACTTTAACGGTTCGGAAGAAATCTACTCTATTGTAGGTGGTTGCGTAAATTGTTCTTCTTAATATATTTAAGATTGATAGTTAATTAACCACTTGTTAAATTACCTCTAGAGATAGGGGTAATTTCATGAAAAAGATTATTTTATTGGGTTTTGTTTCAATTCTTGGAGGGTGTTCAGTTGCACCAATTCAATTGCCAAATAATGTATCAACTATAAGTGCTAGCTCAGCGGGGGATACATACATTGATAAAATTGATTATTCTTTTAATTCAACGAGTAAATCATTCTCCAAATTGAAACTATGTGCTGCAGAAACTTTCCAAAATGATGACATTGTTCTACATGACCAAGCTGGTAGTTTCATAGGGGCATATACGGGTAGATATTATGAAAATAATAATACACAAGTTCATCAAGGGAAGTCTGTTTTTAAATTTCTAGATGAAACTGAAAAAACATTTATTGCAAATGGCAATGTAAAAACAAAGGGGCAGCAAGTAGGCCTTATTACAGATTTTGTTAAATATGATGCAAAAATTGCTCTTAAAGAAAATAAAGTTCAATTTGTAATGAGCAATATTTTGAGAGCTCAACAAAATACAGGTACATCAAGTAACAATGGTTTTAGGCAGGTTGGGACATGGGCTGGAGCACGTGCACCTGGTGTTATTGAAGCATTAGATGGAATAGCTCATAAATATCAAAATTGCGTTCAAACTAATTAAACAAGTAGGAAATAAAAACCCCGCTCTTGGCGGGG
>NZ_JFWX01000104.1:0-2070 GCF_000588095.1 Acinetobacter sp. 1130196
AGAGAACAAACGCATCCCTGTTCCAGAACATATTGAGCCTACACCTAAAAAGAGGGGCTTCCTGAGTCGTTTTTTCCTTCCTTACGGTTAACCAGGACTCCACTTTTTTGATGAGCCAATTTCAGTGCAAGCACATGAAATAATGACTCCTCAAAAAACCGGATGAGGTTTATTAAAACTGAATAAAACCGTGGAACATTGATCACTTATTAAGCGTGGAACGTGACAAATCATTAAAAAAGCCCAATCCGCTGAGATTGGGCTGATTAAAACAATTTAAGCTATTGATTTAAAATAAATAATTTAACGCATTTCGCATAAGGTGTATTATGTTAATTTTAGAAAAATTAAACTTGTAAAATATTAACATAACTGTCTGACATTTCTTGCAGATCTAACTTAGTAGTAACATTTAGAATGTCATCGTAATTCAGAAGATTTTGTATTGGAAAAATACCCTTAAGTATTGATCTAAGAAGGAAATAATAAGAATAGAGCTGTTCATGAATATCAAAGTTGATATCAGCGCCTCTAATAAAATCATAACCAATATCGACATTTCTATCATCTCGATAAATGGCATTGGCTAAATCTTGGAAATCGTTACCTAAGTCAAAGTATACCAATGGTACTTCATATTTAGATCTAGCTATATCTTTTCGATATACATAGTTAAAACCATCTCTTTATCTGATGTTGCATTGCGACCTTAGCCACCGATGTATCTGGCTGCTGGCATTGCTGAATAAGTTGATGTTTAAATTCAGCCGTGAAGGTTCGACGGGGCTTTTTTAGCGTTGGTGCAGTGTCTATAACTGTCTTTAAATCCATAGATAGGTGTCCACTTAAATTTTAGTGGACACTATCGCGGTATTAATGAGTTAGAAAAAGTGGGGATCAGCGGACGCTTACGTTGTTAACTAAAAAGTTATATTTTCTATATAGAGTCGTTTAAGAATATATCGTAAAAAATATTAAGAAAAATAAATTTTACGATATATTATATCTATGAAATTTTTAAATTAATCTTTAAATACAATAGTTTAAATAAAGTTGTATAAATTTTTAAAGTATTGATAGTGAGTAGTTATGAGTCTTTTTTATGAAAACTTTAGAGATTTTGAAGATGCTGGTAAAGCCATTTTAGAGTATTTACATAATCACTTAGTTTTTAATTTATGGATGATTACTTGTACAGAAGGTAATGATTGGATAGTTCTTCAAGCTAAAGACAGTGGATATGGAGTAAAAGCAGGACAAGTTTTTAATTGGGCTGATTCATATTGTTCTAAGATGGTACTAGGCAAAGGGCCACGTATAGCACATGATTCAAAAAAAATTCCATTATATGAAGAGGCTGGAATTAATAAGGTAGTGGATATAAATGCATATATAGGTCAACCTTTATTGAATGAAGATGGCTCTGTTTTCGGTACATTATGTGCTATTGATCCATCAGTACAGCCTAAAAGTATAGAACAATATAGTGATTTATTAGAATTATTTAGTTTATTACTCAGTCGAATTTTACAGAACGAAATTAAAATAAATGAACAAAAAAGAATTAGCGAAAAACTTGAAATGGAGTCGCTAACAGATCACTTAACAGGAGCTTTCAATCGTCGTGCTTGGGATAAATTTTTAGATTTAGAAGAAAGTCGGTGTAAAATTTACGGACACTCAACAACAATTATTGTCATAGATTTAAATGATTTAAAATATATAAATGATAAATTTGGTCATTTAAAAGGTGATCAGATGATTCAAGAAACAGTCCAAATTATCAAAAGAACTGTGCGCTCTAATGATTTAGTTGCACGTTTAGGAGGAGATGAGTTTGGTATTTTAAATATTGAAACTAACTTAGAAAATACTCAAAAACTAGCAAATCGAATTTCAGAATCCTTAAAACAGGCTGGAATTAATGCTGCTATTGGTGTTGCAGCACGTCAACCAGGGACGGATTTACAACAAACAGTAGTTGAAGCAGATAAGCAAATGTATAGACATAAACGTCAAATCAAAGATATGTCTCAATAAGGTAATAAAATTAAGTTTTCCTACAATTAA
>NZ_JFWX01000105.1:0-2047 GCF_000588095.1 Acinetobacter sp. 1130196
CCCGCCGATTGAATAAAGAAATAGGCAATTTTTGAGTTGATATCACTCATGCTATCAAACTCTTGTTCTGTCGTTTCTAAAAATGACTTCTTTAAGACCTTTCCAACTGTATTAATCGCAATATCTATTCCACCAAAATGCTGCTTAGTGTCTAAGAATAGCTTCTCGATGTTATCGATATCTGTTAGATCTGACTGAATTAGAATTGCATCTGCACCCAAGGCTTTTACGTCTGCGAGTGTTTGCTCGGCATCTACTTGAGTTTCTGAACTATTATAGTGAATTGCGAGTTTTGCTCCTTGTTCTGCAAATTTTCGGCTAATGAGTCCGCCGAGGTTTTTAGCACCGCCAGTAATCAATACAACTTTATCTTTGAGGCTATGAGTTGTCATGATGATTGTTCCTATGATGACTTGTTTTAATGTATTTTTAGTCTAGATTGGCGGTAATTTTTGATCAATTGTGTTAGTTTGGTTTAACTATTCAGAAAAAACGAACAATTAAATGGATCGTTTACAGCAATTTTTTATTTTTACAGAAGTCGCTAAACGACAAAGCTTTAGTGAGGTTGCACATCGACTCGATTTACCGCGCTCAACAGTAACGAGTGCTATTCAACAGCTTGAGACTCACTATGGCGTACGCTTATTTCATCGAACTACACGTAAAGTCAGTCTTACGCAAGATGGACAGCGAATATTGCCAGAATGCCAAAATCTTTTATTGGACTATGAACAATTAGAACAACTCATTCAGACCCAAAAACAGCATTACCGAGGTACATTAAAAATTTCGATGCCCAGTCGGATTGTGCATCAAGTAATTATTCCTGAACTGTCAGATTTTTATCATCGCTATCCAGATATACATTTGCAGCTTCATAGTTCTGATGACATGACTGACTTAATTGAAAAGGGAATTGACTGTGTTGTTCGGGTAGGTGAACTAGATAGCAGTAGTTTAATTGCAAGATTTATTGGCCATTTGGTCATGGTGAATTGTGCAAGTAGAGGCTATTTAGAACAGTACGGTATGCCTGAACAATTAGAAGATCTATCTCAGCACAAACTAATTAACTATGCGGGAGCCGTAGGTGAAAAGCAGGGTGAGTTTGTATATCAAGGAGGAAGCGTGATGATGAATAGTGCTTTAAGTGTAAATAATACGGAAGCTTATAGTGCTGCGGCCTGTGCAGGTTTAGGGATTATTCAAGTTCCTTACTATGATGTTCAAGATAAAATTGAGCAGGGAATCTTGGTTGAGGTCCTGAGTGCTTATAGTGCACCGTCACTTCCACTTAATATTTTGTATCCCAACAGGACTTATATTCCGAAACGATTAGAAGTTTTTATGAATTGGGTGGGAGAGGTTTTAAATCGAAAATGTATCGTCATCTTTTAGTCATAAAAAGAAAATAAGATAACAATAAAAAAAGCCTCTCAAATTGTGAGAGGCTTTTTAGAATTTGGTGGGTCGTCCGCGACTCGAACGCGGGACCAACGGATTAAAAGTCCGCTGCTCTACCAACTGAGCTAACGACCCGTATCGTTTTGATGTCGCGTATTTTAGCAAGTTATTCAACTAACACAAGAGGAAATTTAAAAACATTTGCATGATTGCCTATAAAAAGCACGATTTCCTCTTGTTTAGCTAAAAAATGAACTAAAAACGGTATTTATATGCCTGAATGTTGTCAAAAATTTCAGTTGTGATGTCACAGTAACTGCTTGCACCAGGCAATAAAGCGAGTAAACGTTCAGAAGTTTTGCTCGGATTAAACGCATCTTCTTTCAGTTTATTCTTCTGATATTTAAAAGTACCTGTTGTTTCGACCTTTTTTTGTACACGTAAAAACACCGGTACAGCATAAGCAGGCAAACACTTCTTAAATACAGATACCATTTCGGTTAAATCTGCATCATTTAGCTCTTCGCCATCTGCCAGCGTGATGGCTGCCATACCAGCACGGCCATTGGTATTTGGAATTTCTACACCATAAACAACAGCTTCAGCGATTTTTTCGTATTCACATACCATGTTTTCCACT
>NZ_JFWX01000106.1:0-2047 GCF_000588095.1 Acinetobacter sp. 1130196
CCTACTGATTTATATAAGTAACAACCGCTCCTTTTGGAGCGCTTTTTATTAAATTTAATCAAATTTCATTTGTTTAATAATTATAAAAAACAATGACTTATGAATTATATTTAATTTGCTTGCAATTCAATTTGCATAGAATTTAAAATCAAGTGCAACAAAAGTGCAGCAAGATTTTAAACAATGGCGACCTTTCAAAAACGCAATGGTAGAGTGACAGCTACCGTTAGAATTAAGCCGCATCCGGCTAAATCAAAAACATTTGATACTTTGCGCGATGCAAAGAAGTGGGCGCAAGAAACAGAAGTAAGATTAAAGAATGAAAAGTTAGAGATTTTCGACCATATTATATTTAAAGATGCCTTAATTGAGTACCGTGATACTGTCTCTATTAATAAACGTGGCTATGAAAAAGAACGAAGAAAAATAAACTTTTTATTAAAAGCCATGTATGTAGATCAGCCGCTCATTCAAGTTAATAAAGACTTCTTAACAGAATGGCGTGAGCAAAGGCTTTTAAATGTTAAAGGTGCCACGATTAGGCGTGAGTTTATTTTGCTGTCAGCTTTTTTCACTTGGTGCATTGAGGTCAAGCGATGGCTATCAGTGAACCCTCTACGTGAAATTAAGTTCCCTTCAGAATCACCGCATCGAGAACGTGTAATTAGTGATGAAGAAATAGAAATTTTATTACCTTTCTTATCTACTGAGATGCGCTATATCTTTTTAATCGCTTTACAAACCGGAATGAGACTTTCAGAAATTTGCAATCTGAAATGGGAAAAAATTAGATTGAGTAAAAGCTATTTAATTTTAGACCTTACAAAAAATGGTCGTGCAAGGGAAGTGCCTTTAAGTTCCCAAGCGGTAGAAATCTTTAAATCCATCGGCCCAAAAAAGCAAGGGTATGTATTTAGTATAACTAGCGATGATGCAACCGATGAATTTCGTGATGCTAAATTAGAAGCGGGTTTAGAAGGTTTTACTTTCCATGATAGTCGCCATACTGCAGCAACAAAAATTGCTTTAAAAATCCCGTTGCTTGATCTGTGTAAAATGTTTGGGTGGAGTAATCCACGGCGTGCGATGATTTACTACAATCCCACATCTAGTGAGATTGCAGCGCGGCTTTCACAGCCGTAAGCGAATAACGGCCTTTTATATCTTTGAATCTATGTTCTTTGGCTAGCTTCTTAAATGAATGGTAGGATAAGCCCGGTATACGTTCACATAATTGCGTAATGTTAAGCAGCTCATCGCCTTGGGCTGCTAAAACTTTAGTTACTGCATTCTCACATGCCTTTTCGATGACCTGAGCCAATTCGGATGCAGGCATAGAAACAAATTTAACTTCTGTCATTCCACACCATCCAATGATTCAAGAATAAGAATTAATTGCTTTTCAATCTCAGCGCCTTTCTTAAGACCTAAGCCATCCATAAGATCCAAAACAATATCCCTTGCCCCATTAATACGACAGAACAAATCAAACTCCTGTGCTTCGAGTTTTTGGGCACTCTTTACAACCTTTCTCAGTTTTAAAGCGAGTTTATCGCGTGACTTTGGCTCAAACTCTGAATTTTCTTTATCCAGTCCACGAGATAATGAACCTAGTTGACACATAAGTTTAGATGGCTGTTTCATAGTTACGCTCCAAAAACTGAGGTTAAATCAATGTTAAAAATTGCAAGCCAAGCATCTCGGTGATATGAATTTACTTCGGAGAAGCGTTGACCCTGTACAGTCGCTTTTTTAATTTCTAAATGGTGCTCACGACTATATTTAGAGAGCAGGCGACCTTCTTTATTTCCAAAGTTAGTTTTGAGTTTTGTGTTGATTGAGGCCACCGCTGCGAAAGAAATGGATTCACCTAATTTCTGCTTAAGGTCTTCATTTTCACGCTTAAACTTAGATGCAGTTGCCATGGCTGTAGCCTCTCGGCGACTACCAATTTCCGCTTTGGTTGTAATAGCATGGTCGCGTTCAGTCCGAGCTTGCTGTAATTCTTGAGTCTTGCGAAGAATCACATTATTAGCGACCTGCAGAG
>NZ_JFWX01000107.1:0-2047 GCF_000588095.1 Acinetobacter sp. 1130196
AGGCCATCTCTAATTTAATTTTCCGTTTTGTGCCGAAAGATATCATTGCTAAAGATCTGCATCCAGATGGACAAAAAAATCCGTCAGTGGGCTATGCGATGGATTCATTATGCCGTGTGCCAGTATCTAAGCATATTAGCGAGTATATGCATCTCGTTAATTTGCCACAGCAACGAGCCGCTCAAACTACTCTGCTCAATGAGCTTCGGTCTAAAGTCGAGATTATTATTGGAGAGAAAAATCCAATTGTTACCCCAATAAGTCCTGATATTCCGGTACATATCATCGCTGGTGCAGGTCATAATCCACACATTACCCATGTAGAAGCGGTTTATGATTACCTCACACCAGTTCTAACAAAGTATATCAGTACTACAGCACAACTTAGTGATGTCTGATATACCCCAAGTGCAGGTTTATATTTGCCCAGTTTCACGGGTACCAGATAATCATCTCATATTGAGTCATTATCTCAGCTTTCTCAATGCCGCAGAAAAGTTGAGATATGATCAATATCTTCCTCAGGCAGCGCGTCTTTTCTTAATTTCTCGTGTCTTAACGAAGTCTGTTCTAGCAGATAAGCTGGGTATTTCAGCCCATCAAGTCAATATTCAGTTACAACCGAACGGCAAACCTTTTGTACAAGGTAGTAAGACGATTTATTTTAATCTTAGTCATTCAGCGGACGTTATTGTCCTTGCTGTGACTGAAGAAGGGGAAATCGGTGTTGATGTTGAACGAGTGAATCGAGAGTTCCAATGGAAGCGGGTTGATAGCGTTTTAGACCTAAGTGAAATAGAGTGGATTCAGGAAAATGAACCGATTGACCCATTCAGCGTATATCAGCGGTTTTTTCAAATATGGACCTTGAAAGAAGCCTATATTAAATGTACTGGTCAAGGAATGAGTAGCCATTTAAAGAAGCTTAATTTCCATGTCTTTTCTGAATATATAAAGTTTTTTGATGCAACCAAGGATACTCAAAACATAGAACAATATCATTTTCAAAGCTATATTTATGATTGCAATTTTATCTTTTCCATATGTTTACAGCAGAGCCACCATATAGAACGCTTTAATATGGACTGTTTCCAATTATTGCCGTGTATATCTATGCATCCAATGAAGCCGACACCTTGTAGATATAACTAAATTAAATGGATATAACTGGCAATTTAAAAAGGTGAATCGGGTAGAAGCTAGAAAGTCTTTCGTTGGACTTGAACCGGTTTCTTCTCAGTAAGTTATGCTGTGAATTGATAAAGTAAAAAAATAAGGATCGATAAAAAGAAAAAAGCCCCAGTCTTTTGACTAGGGCTTTTAAAATTTGGAGCGGGAAACGAGACTCGAACTCGCGACCCCAACCTTGGCAAGGTTATGCTCTACCAACTGAGCTATTCCCGCATATATGAGCAGTTTTTACTAAAACTTTCTCAAAAAAAAACCAATTTGGAGCGGGAAACGAGACTCGAACTCGCGACCCCAACCTTGGCAAGGTTATGCTCTACCAACTGAGCTATTCCCGCGTGCCGCTTATAATACATTAAGCAAAACAAGGGTCAACAACTTTATGCAAATAATTATGCTGATTGCATAAAATAAAAACAGAAATGAGCATTTAGAGTTATTTTTATTGATAAGTTGCCGAATAAATAGACATTTTGTTTGAAGTCAAAGCGTACAAGAGCAACTTTTGTTTGTGTGTAGACAGGGTATACTAGGTCTAAATATACGAATAATCGTAAAAGGAAAAGCTATGAGCCTTGAACAACAGTTGATTGAACGGTTACAAACCCTTGCACCTAGCCATTTGGAAGTCATTAATGAGTCTGCTGGCCACGGTGGATATTTTCCAGGTAAAGAATCACATTTTAAAGTGATTGTAGTGAGTGAAGAGTTTAACGGCTTGCGTTTGGTTCAACGTCATCAAAAAGTTTATGCCTTGGCTTCTGATTTAATGAATCCGGGACAAATCCATGCTTTAGCAATTCACGCTTATTTACCAAGTGAGTGGCAAGGTCAAGCGCCAGCGAGTCCAGAATGTGCA
>NZ_JFWX01000108.1:0-2047 GCF_000588095.1 Acinetobacter sp. 1130196
CAGCTTCACCACAAGATGCGCAAGCAATGCACGCTAAAATTCGTGAAGGCTTATGCCAGCTTACTTCAGCGGGTTCAAGTATTGCTATTTTATATGGTGGTAGTGTAAAAGCTGAAAATGCTGTTGAATTAGCTGCATGTCCAGATATTAATGGTGCGTTGGTGGGTGGTGCTTCATTAAATGCAGCATCTTTTTATCAAATTGTACAAGCCTTCGCGCAAAGCAAATAACGAGGATAGGGTATGCACTCTTTTGTACTTGTTGTACATATTATTTTAGCTGTACTGATGATTGCATTGATTTTAGTGCAACATGGTAAAGGCGCAGATGCTGGTGCTTCTTTTGGTGGTGGCGGTGCAGCAACTGTATTTGGTGCATCTGGTTCGGGTAACTTCCTTACTCGCCTGACTGCTGTTTTAACTGCATTGTTTTTTGTAACGAGTTTGACTCTTGCTGTTTTTGCAAAAAAACAGACTACAGAGGCATATAGTTTGAAAACTGTACAAACAACAGCACCAGCTCAAACAACATCGCCTGAAACTTCACCAAATGCACCAAAAACGGGTCAATAATTCGAAATAGGGCTTTCCTTTTGCAGTTGGAAGGACTAGAATGCGTCCCACAAGCTGCGGTGGTGGTGGAATTGGTAGACACGCTACCTTGAGGTGGTAGTGCCTTCGGGCGTGGGGGTTCAAGTCCCCCCTTCCGCACCAACTTTGAACCAGAAAGTTGAGTGCAAGCAGTTTATTGATGCGGGATGGAGCAGTCTGGTAGCTCGTCGGGCTCATAACCCGAAGGTCGTTGGTTCAAATCCAGCTCCCGCTACCAATTTGATTAAGGTGCAACTTAATCAAGCGAATATTGTAAAGTTTACATTGACTTTTTTCGATATTTGTATATAATTTTTGCACGTTGATGCGGGATGGAGCAGTCTGGTAGCTCGTCGGGCTCATAACCCGAAGGTCGTTGGTTCAAATCCAGCTCCCGCTACCAAGTTTCTTAAAAGAGGCTCACAGACAGGTGGGCCTTTTTGCACAGTGGACTATTGTTTTCTGTGCTACATAGGGGCGATTAACGCCCTTTTTTATTGGTTATCGTATCGCTATCGTGTAGTGTCGACATCAATTGGTCAAATAGTCATGCTTCACTATAGTAGGTCTGTGTCGGTTAAAACAACCGATTGAATCGCACGAGAATGACGAGAGTAAATGAAATTATCAAATAAATCCCAAGCATTGTATGACATGATTGCTCCAGCAGTGCAGGCATGTGGTGTTGACCTGTGGGGAATCGAATTCCTTCCACAAGGTAAACGTTCATTATTGCGTATTTATATCGATAGACCGGTTGATGAAAACGCTGAACCAGTGATTAATGAAGATGGTGAAGTAGAACAAGGTCGTGGTATTGGCGTACAAGATTGTGTACGTGTTACACAACAAGTCGGCGCGATGTTGGATGTTCATGATCCGATTTCAGGTGAATATTCTTTAGAAGTTTCTTCACCAGGTTGGGATCGCCCTTTTTTTCAACTCGAACAGTTGCAAAGCTATATTGGACAACAAGTTGCTTTGCGTTTAATTGCAGCAGTAGAAAATCGCCGTAAATTTCAAGCAAAACTCCTTGCTGTAGACCTTGAAAATGAAGAGATTAAGGTTGAAGTTGAAGGAAAGCATGTGCTTGATATCGACAGCAACAATATCGATAAAGCAAACTTGATCTATCAAGATTAAATTTATTTAAATTATATAAGAAATCGGTAGGTGACTTATGGGCCGCGAAATTCTTACCGTTGTAGAAACGGTTAGTAATGAAAAAGGTGTTAGTCGTGAAGCGATCTTCGAGGCTTTAGAACAAGCTCTAGTTGCTGCAACGAAGAAAAGATTTTACGAAGGTACGCATGCTGAAGAAGCTCAGCTTCGTGTAGAGATTGATCGTAAAACTGGTGATTACCGTACATTCCGTCAATGGACTGTAGTGGCGGATGAAGATCACGAAATGCCAGCTTGCCAAGATGCGATCTCTGATGTTGATCCATCGAAATGGT
>NZ_JFWX01000109.1:0-2047 GCF_000588095.1 Acinetobacter sp. 1130196
CTATACACTGCCGAATTTAACACCAAAATTATAGGTGCAATCTGGTGTTCAGGACAAGGCGAAAGCAAGGTACTTGAATATATTGTTGTACACCCTGCTAACCGTGGTCGTGGGGTAGCTGAGCGCTTGGTAGAAGAAGCTTGTCGTATAGAAGAATCAAAAGGCGTTAAAATTTTTGAGCCAGGCTGCGGTGCCATTCATCGCTGTTTAGCGCATATTGGTAAATTGCATAGCTAAAATTCCATTTTTCCTGTACTTGTGATTTAAAATTAAACACTTGTTACAAAAAATACGGAAGTTGCTTGACGTCTTCTTATAAACATTGTTTAATACGCCCACTTCGGCGTGATAGCTCAGTAGGTAGAGCAACGGATTGAAAATCCGTGTGTCCCCAGTTCGATCCTGGGTCTCGCCACCATTATTTGTGTTTTCAATCCCTGATCCCATCAGGGATTTTTTTTAAGTATAAAAAATACTCATTTAAATCAGAAACTCAGGATAATTGTTGACTATTGTTCTGAGATGCGGCTTAATACAGGCCATCGGCGTGATAGCTCAGTAGGTAGAGCAACGGATTGAAAATCCGTGTGTCCCCAGTTCGATCCTGGGTCTCGCCACCATATTCGAAAAAGCCCCATACTTTAAAGTATGGGGCTTTTTTCATGCCTATTTATTTAATAAAAAATATTAAGACTTCACTTGTGTATAAATCTCATTTTATCCACAAGCAAACTCACTTATCCCCAACAATGTTTGAACTTTCTAGAAATGGCTCAACTGAAATTTGTCTTTACTCGTGAGGACTATCATTAATGAGTCGTTTTCCTAAACATACGGCTTCTACTTCGTCATAACCGAGCTGTTCGTAAAAGTTCAGCACATTTAGATTGTCTTTACGCACCAATAATTGAAGTTTTGGGCAGCCACGAGCGATAAGGCGCTTTTCAAGCTGCTGAACAAGCGCTGTAGCGATTCCTAAGCGTTGTTGGTGGGGATGAACAGCCAAATAGTTAATCCAGCCTCTATGACCGTCATAGCCGCCCATGAGCGTGCCAATCAATTCCTCATCTTTAATAGCAACCAAAAACAAATCATCCTGTTGTGAGACTTTTCTAAATATATCGGTTTCAGGATTATTCCATGGACGGGTTAGGTCGCAGCTTTCCCATAAATTGACCACATCATCCAGATCTGCATTTGTAAATTGACGAATAATAAACATATGGATTTCTACTTTTTGTTTTGATGTATTGAAAAGATAAAATAAAAATACGCAATTGAGCAGTAGTTGTGAATAATTTAAACAAATAAAAAAGCACCCCCGTAGGAGTGCTTAAATTAAAAATATTGCTTACGCTGATTTTGCAACAGGTGCCGCTTGAAGCATTTGACCTGTTTCTTCGAAGTTTGCATGCCAAGACAATGCTTCACGAAGTAAATGAGGAGTATGTCCACCTTTGGCACAGGCACGATCAAAGTAGTCGTTCAATGCATCACGGTAAAGCGGATGCACACAGTTATCAATAATTGCGCGAGCACGTTCACGAGGTGCTAAGCCACGTAAGTCTGCTAAACCTTGCTCTGTTACTAAAATATCAACGTCGTGTTCACTGTGGTCAACGTGGCTTACCATTGGCACAATAGAAGAGATATCGCCACCCTTAGCAATTGATTTGGTCACAAAAATTGCCAAGTGAGCATTACGAGCGAAGTCGCCTGAACCACCAATACCGTTCATCATTTTAGTACCACATACGTGAGTTGAGTTCACGTTGCCGTAAATATCAAACTCAAGTGCAGTGTTAATGCCGATAATACCTAAACGACGTACAAGCTCAGGGTGATTCGAAATTTCTTGTGGACGAAGTACTAATTTGTCTTTGTAAGCTTCGATATTGCCAAAAACTTTCTCACCACATTTAGCTGAAAGGGTAATTGAGCTACCAGAAGCAAACTTCATTTTACCTGCATCAATGAGTTCAAAAGTACAGTCTTGTAGTACTTCTGAGTACATGATGAGGTCTTCAAAATTAGAATCTTTTAAACC
>NZ_JFWX01000110.1:0-2047 GCF_000588095.1 Acinetobacter sp. 1130196
GCACCTTTCCCTTGTTTGTCTTCAGCACGCGCTTGAGCGTTGAATACGAAGTTTGCCATGAGATAAATCCTCATTAAAGATTAAATAAACTAAACTTGCGACCAGTTTAGTGATAGAAAACCCCAGCCAAGGCCAGGGTTAAGAAAAAGCTGCAATATTATAAACTATCGAACATCGCGCTGATAGACTCTTCGTTATTAATACGACGAATCGTTTCAGCAACCATGCTAGCAACAGAAACTTGACGGATTTTGCCCAAGTTCAATGCTTCTTCAGAAAGAGGAATTGTGTCAGTTACGACTAACTCATCAATTACTGAGTTACGTAAGTTCTCAATTGCTTTACCTGAAAGTACAGGGTGAGTTGCATATGCAACAACACGACGTGCACCAAATTGCTTAAGTGCATCAGCTGCTTTACACAATGTACCAGCAGTATCAACCATGTCATCTACAATAACGCAATCACGATCTTTTACATCACCAATCAAATGCATAACTTGCGATTCGTTGGCTTTTTGACGACGTTTGTCGATAATTGCTAAATCGATGTCACCCATATGTTTGGCAACAGCACGAGCACGTACTACACCACCAACGTCAGGAGAAACCACCATAAGGTTATCATGTTGTTGTTGACGTAAGTCAGCAAGCAAAGCAGGAGTACCGTAGATGTTGTCGACTGGAATATCGAAGAAACCTTGGATTTGGTCAGCATGTAAATCAATCATTACGACACGATCAATACCAACAGTGGTAAGCATGTCTGCAACAACTTTAGCTGTAATCGGCACACGTGCAGAACGTGGACGACGGTCTTGGCGAGCATAACCAAAATAAGGAATAACAGCGGTAATACGACCAGCACTTGCACGACGCAAAGCATCTGCCATAACCAAGATTTCCATAAGGTTATCATTGGTAGGCGCACAAGTAGGCTGAACGATAAATACGTCTTTACCACGAACATTTTCAGTAATTTCTACTGAAATTTCTCCATCAGAAAAGTGACCGACTGATGCAGCACCTAGAGGGATATGTAAGTGACTTACGACTTTTTGAGCGAACTGTGGATGAGCATTTCCACTAAAAACGACAAGATTGGGCATGAAGCACCCTTGGCGGTTGGTATGTAATGAAATAGATGGCAGGGGCGGCTGGATTCGAACCAACGGATGGCGAGATCAAAACCCGCTGCCTTACCACTTGGCGACGCCCCTAACTTGCAACTTTAAAATGATGTAAAGGAGATTCTTTTAAACTACGTACCAAGTAAGCTTTACATGGTGCATGTTTAAGAATGTCATCAACATTCATTTCATTGGTTACTTCAGTAAAAACACAAGCACCTGTACCTGTAAGCTTTGCATGACCAAATTGATCAAGATATTGCATTGCTTCTTCAACTTCAGGGTATAACTTTCTAGCCAAAGGCTCAAAGTTATTTCCAAAATTAGAAGGTTCTAACTGATAGGCGCAAAATTTAGTGGTCTTAGTGTCTCTTGTCAATGTTTTTTGTGAAAAAAGCAATTGAGTGCTGATAAAACAATCAGGTTTTAAAATAATGAACTGTTTTTGATCTAAGTCTATGAATGTTAAATGTTCACCAATACCTTCAGCCCATGCATTTTTACCATAAATAAAAATAGGAACATCAGCACCAAGTTTTACACCATAGTCAGCAAGCTCTGTCTGAGTTAGGCCACATTGCCATAATTGATTTAAAACAATGAGCGTTGTGGCGGCATTCGAAGAACCTCCGCCTAGACCTGCACCCATTGGAATATTTTTTTCAATGCTAATGTGTAGGCCACACAATTTTTTTGCATGCGGTTTTAATATTTGAGCAGCCCGATAAATCAGATTCTGCTCAAGTTGAACCTCACCTAAACCTTCAATCTGGATTTCATCTTTCTCAATAGGGGAAAAAGTCATCCAGTCATATAAATCAATGAGTTGAAAAATGGTTTGTAATTCATGGTAACCATTTTCACGACGTCCCGTTATATGTAAAAACAGGTTGAGCTTGGCTGGAGAAGGAACTCGAA
>NZ_JFWX01000111.1:0-2047 GCF_000588095.1 Acinetobacter sp. 1130196
CCCCGCCCCTAGAGTCACAACAAAAACAACGACCGTTGCAATTTGTAGAGAAGTGCCTGCACCATTGCCAAAAATCCACATAAAAATACTAATTACAACCAAGAGTAATAGTACAAAAATGGCAGGAACTAAAATCACTAAGCTCTTAGGCACAACAGGTTTGGCACTGTTAACACCTTGGCTTACTGGCATAATTTTAACACTTTGACATTGAGGGCAACGATATTGCATGACAGCTCCACATTAAATTTGAATCTATTCTAACGGAAATGCAAAGAAAGGAAAAAAATTGTAGGGCTTTTAAAAAGTGACATAAAAGTTAGATATAAAAATACTTTTTTGAAACAAGCATATATGAAAAAATGATGATTTATGCGTACACATAAAAGTTAAAATAGTACCGCAGAGCATGCTAATCTAGATAAAAACCAAGTGTGTTCAACACTGGAAATGAGCTGAAAAGCTGATTAATGGGATGCGAAAGAAATATAAAAAGGAGAGGGACTTGGGTCAAGAAGATGACAATAAGTCGGAGCCTATAACGACATCAACAGTTTCAGGGAACCCTGACCCTATAAAACTGTCATTCTCACGCCGTTTGCTGCATAAGACCTTGCAACATGCTCATGATGCCGTCGGATTTGCTAGTGATACGACACGTAATCTTGCAGAGGTTGCAGATGCAGCCTTAGATGCTTTAGACCATGTAACAACTCATACAAAGCGTGGAGTCGTTGGCATGACCAATCTGGCAGCAGGAACTGTTAGAGATATGGTCTCTGAAACCAGTGAAACTGCGCGTCAGGTTGCGTTAATTATGGCCCGTACTTTTCTAGGTAAGAGTACGCTGAATTTATATTTGCCTGAAATGCTGTTAAATAGCCAAATTCGTAAATGAATAGATCGGTCAGAAATTGATGATATTAAAGTTCAATGTGGCAATGATCGGTTTCAGGTTGAAATCGATGGGCACTATCACCGTTTCCTATATCGGCTGAGTTTAGATTTTCGGGTATTGGAATGCCGTATTGGGCAAGAAAAATTCTTACGTTTACGTCAAATGGATGAAAGCCTAGATGTACAAATTCGACATGGTGGAACATTGTCGAATTGGGCAGTCCGTCGTATCGGACGAGTAGGTTTCGAAGTCATTAACATGTTGCCTATACCATCACTGATTAATCATTTGATTCGTGATATTCCGGGTATTCAACGTGATGGTCACCGTATGTGGTTTATTGACCTTGAACAGGCAGGGTTTATTGATTTCATTAACAACCGTTCATGGATGGTAGAAAAACTTTTAAGCTTGACAGACTTTAGTATTTTACCGGGACTCAATATTTTGAGGGAAAGCCGGGAGCTTGTGCAGCAACTGGTAGATCAATTCGAAATAAAAGGACTACGGGTTCAATCAGGTCGTCTTGAAGTCCAAGTTGGAATTGCGAATTAAATTATATAAATGAGAAGCTGATTGATGATCAGCTTTTTTATTGCGTACATAAGAAAAAAGCCACTGTCTTCATGCAGTGGCTTTTTAGAATTTGGCGTCCCTACGGGGATTCGAACCCCGGTTACCGCCGTGAAAGGGCGATGTCCTAGGCCTCTAGACGATAGGGACTTATATGAGGCATACATCTGAAAAATATTGGCGTCCCTACGGGGATTCGAACCCCGGTTACCGCCGTGAAAGGGCGATGTCCTAGGCCTCTAGACGATAGGGACGTTTCAGAGGTGGGCGTATATTAGGTCGATTTAATAAAAGTGTCAAATAGTTTTCTGAAGAAATATTAAAAAAAACATTCAAGCGCTTAAAAATAACTCAAATTGTAGAAAATATAGGCATTTATGGCTAATTTTTATTGAAAAGGTTCAATAATTGCTTTGATGACTGCATGGTGTTGTAAGTACCCTACAATTTCATGGGGTTGGTTCGCAAAAGTAAAAATTTCTTGATTGATAATTGGTGGAGTGAAATTAAAAGGTGCTTCACTTAATGGGAAAGCTGTTAAAAAATCATCTTTTGAGTAGAAATTATACCAATCGC
>NZ_JFWX01000112.1:0-2029 GCF_000588095.1 Acinetobacter sp. 1130196
TTTCTCTAATTCATCAATTGATTGAAATTTTTCTCCATGAAAGCATTCCGATTTTAATATTCCAAAGAAGCTTTCTATTACAGCATTATCTAAGCAATTTCCTTTACGAGACATACTTTGAATTAAACCATGTTGCTTTAATTGCTGTTGGTAATGAGCCATTTGATATTGCCATCCTTGATCTGAATGGAGAATTGGTTTCTCATGTCGCTTAAGTTTAGCTAAGGCATGAATGAGCATATCTTTCACTAACTCATAATTGAGTTTACGTTGGATCCGGAAAGTAATAATTTCCCCATTAAACAAATCTATAATTGGTGATAGATAAAGTTTTTCACCGTTAACATTAAATTCCGTCACATCAGTTGCCCATTTCTGGTTGGGATGGTTCGCTTTAAATTGCCGTTGCATAATGTTATCAGCCACCGTCCCGACACAACCACTTTTATATGAGCGATATTTCAATGCTCTGATACGTGATTTAAGTCCCATGGTTTTCATAAGGCGATATACACATTTATGGTTGATTATTATTCCTGTACTTTTCAGGGCAAGAGTAATTCTACGATAGCCATAGCATCCCTTATGCTTGTGATATATGGACTTAATCTGCTGTTTTAACTCAGTATATTTGTCATTAGAGCGTACAGCTTTCATGTGATAGAAATAAGTACTACGAGCAATCTTTGCAATACTGAGTAAGAGTTTTAATGGATAAATTTGCCTTAATTCTGAAATAACCTGAACAGTGTCTGCAGTACAAAGTGTATTTAAGTACGTTGCTTCAGTTTTAAGGCTTTTAGCTTTTTTAAAAAGGCAACCTCTGCTCGTAAAGCAGTCACTTCATCAATGAGCTCCTGTTGAGATTTATCTTTGTCTTCTTTTATAGGTTTAGTTATTTTGGTTTTATGTTGTTTAACCATATTGGTATAAATCCTCGTAGTATTAAACCCGGCAATCCCTTCTTTATGATACTGAGCGAGCCACCTTCTTAAAATTGACGTCCCGCTCAGATTTAACCGTCTTCTAACTTCTCTTACCGGTATCTTATCAAGAAGCATTTGTACAGCCTTGATTTTAAATTCGGAAGAGTAGTAGGTTTTTTTAGTTTTAACATTCAGGCCATCTTCACCTTGTGCCTTATAGTTTTCAATCCATAAGCGGATGGTTTGGAGATCAACATTAAATTCTTGTGAAAGGATTTTATATCCTTTACTTCCATCTAAATAAGCTTGAATGACTTTTAATTTTAACTCTTTTGAATGCTTCGGAATTGGCATAGGGCACACCTCATAAGTTTAAAAAGTCTAACTTATGGGGTGCAGTTCAGAACGGGAGGGGGACGCCCCGTGCGTGCTGGGTCTATGAGCTCCAGTCTGTCAACCCCCTTTCGTTCTACCACCCTAATTAATTCGCGGTAATCTGGTGGTAGGACTCCATTTTTTAAGGAGTTGACCATGACATTTTTTAATCTCGTTTTCTCTGTTTTTTAACTATTTTATTGATTTAAAATTTGGGTTTTTACGCCTTATTTTTTTAAATTTATAAACTAATTTTATTTTAAAATTTTAATTATTTTATTTTCCTGTATTTATAGGAGGATTAACTTTTATTTAAAAAATTATTTTAACTTCCCAAGAAATTATATTTTTTTATTTTAGTTATAGATGGCTTTGTTGCATAAACATTCAAAAGCTGAGTTCTCCCCAATCCATTCAAATTTAAGACACAACTTGGGTGCGAGGTCTACCTAATTCCGTAAATCTATTCAGAACTGCCACACGCGCATGAATTTCATTGACCTGACTTTGAAAATGTCTTGCCGTCAGCCTATCACCTAATAATTTGATGCAATGCATCTTGGTTTCCACCAAACTACGACGGTGATAACCCGACCATTTTTTCCATAGGGTTCTGCCTAAATGTTTAACCGTTTGAAGTAACTCATTTCGTTCTATTGAACTTATTTTAGAATCTTTCCAGGGCTTGGCATTCTTTCTGGGTGGAATTACTGCATGTGCTTGACGAT
>NZ_JFWX01000113.1:0-1970 GCF_000588095.1 Acinetobacter sp. 1130196
CCGACAGTTGGTTTAAGTGATGTCACCACCAATGACAGTACACCTGAATTAACAGGTACAGTGAACGATCCAACTGCGACAGTTGTGGTGACTGTAAATGGTGTGAACTATACTGCGGTGAATAATGGCAATGGTAGTTGGACCCTTGCAGACAATACACTTCCAGTGTTGGCAGATGGTCCACATACTGTGACTGTGACAGCAACCGACCCGGCAGGTAATGTAAGTACAACCAGTGCAGTCGTGACTGTGGATACTGCAGCAGCGAACTTGCTTGGTCCGATTACAGTACCGGATGACTTAAATGCTGATGGCTTCATCAATACATCAGAACTTGGCACAGATGGCAGCTTTAATGCCCGTGTAGCGTTGGGTCCAGATGCAGTGGTAGGTACTGTTGTGAATGTTAACGGTACTGACTATACAGTGAGTGCAACTGACTTAAGCAATGGCTATATCACCGCAGCGATTCCTGTAACAGCGGATGGCCCAATTACCATCCATGCCCAAGCAGTGGATTCACAAGGTCATATCAGCAGCCCGACAAATGTAATCGTGACTGTAGATACGGCAGCGCCAAGTGCACCTGTACTTGATCCAATCAATGCAACTAATCCTGTAACAGGTACAGCAGAACCTGGTTCAACAGTTACCGTGAGCTTCCCGGATGGTACAACAGCGACTGTAGTTGCAGGCCCGGATGGTAAGTGGACAGTACCAAACCCAGGTGACCTGACTGATGGTCAAACAGTAACAGCGACAGCGACTGACCCAGCGGGTAACCCGTCAGTACCTGGCACAGGTGTAGTAGATGCAGTTGCCCCAACAGTTGCAGTGACAACAGCATTAACCAATGACAGTACACCTGCATTAACCGGTACAGTGAACGATCCGACAGCGAAAGTTGTGGTGACTGTAGATGGTGTGGATTATCCAGCGGTGAACAATGGTGATGGCACCTGGACCCTTGCAGACAATACACTTCCAGTGTTGACTGACGGTCCGCATACCGTGACTGTGACAGCAACTGACCCGGCAGGTAATGTAGGTACAACTAATGCTGTGGTAACTGTAGATACCACTGCGCCGACAGTTGGTTTAAGTGATGTCACCACCAATGACAGTACACCTGAATTAACAGGTACAGTGAACGATCCAACTGCGACAGTTGTGGTGACTGTAAATGGTGTGAACTATACTGCGGTGAATAATGGCAATGGTAGTTGGACCCTTGCAGACAATACACTTCCAGTGTTGGCAGATGGTCCACATACTGTGACTGTGACAGCAACCGACCCGGCAGGTAATGTAAGTACAACCAGTGCAGTCGTGACTGTGGATACTGCAGCAGCGAACTTGCTTGGTCCGATTACAGTACCGGATGACTTAAATGCTGATGGCTTCATCAATACATCAGAACTTGGCACAGATGGCAGCTTTAATGCCCGTGTAGCGTTGGGTCCAGATGCAGTGGTAGGTACTGTTGTGAATGTTAACGGTACTGACTATACAGTGAGTGCAACTGACTTAAGCAATGGCTATATCACCGCAGCGATTCCTGTAACAGCGGATGGCCCAATTACCATCCATGCCCAAGCAGTGGATTCACAAGGTCATATCAGCAGCCCGACAAATGTAATCGTGACTGTAGATACGGCAGCGCCAAGTGCACCTGTACTTGATCCAATCAATGCAACTAATCCTGTAACAGGTACAGCAGAACCTGGTTCAACAGTTACCGTGAGCTTCCCGGATGGTACAACAGCGACTGTAGTTGCAGGCCCGGATGGTAAGTGGACAGTACCAAACCCAGGTGACCTGACTGATGGTCAAACAGTAACAGCGACAGCGACTGACCCAGCGGGTAACCCGTCAGTACCTGGCACAGGTGTAGTAGATGCAGTTGCCCCAACAGTTGCAGTGACAACAGCATTAACCAATGACAGTACACCTGCATTAACCGGTACAGT
>NZ_JFWX01000114.1:0-1923 GCF_000588095.1 Acinetobacter sp. 1130196
GGCATTGCAGATGTCCACTATTTAAAAAAATTCCTCATTGAAAATTTGGGCGATCTTACTTTTGAAGAAGCATTCAAAAAATCAGGTTTGAATATTAATGTCGCTGTTGCGCCGTACGATGCAACAGAAAATCCTCGGATTATGAATGCAATTATGACACCCAATGTGTTAGTTTGGAGTGCTGTATTGGCTTCTTGTGCTGTGCCAGTTTTATTTCCGCCTGTACGTTTAACCAGTAAGCGTTATGATGGTGAACATACCCCTTATATGGCCAATACTAAATGGGTGGATGGTAGTGTGCGCAGTGACTTCCCACAAGAAAGAATGGCAAGGCTTTATAATTTAAACTACACCATTGCTAGTCAAGTAAATCCGCATGTTGTGCCATTTATGCAAGATGATGCACACCGTTTCCGTAAGGATGTTTTAAGTTGGCCAGAACGTATTTTAAGACGCCAAGGTAAAGTGCTTTCGATGGGAATAATGGATTTTACCCGTCAAAGATTAGGAGCCATTTCTCCAGTAAGGAGATTGCTTGATCACGGATATGGTGTAGTAGGGCAGCGATATTATGGAGATGTTAATATTATTGCCAAATATAGCTTAAAACATTATGCATATACGTTACAAAACCCTCGTCCACATTTATTTAAACGATTACAACGAGAAGGTGAGCGTGCGACTTGGCCGAAAATATCTTCTATAGAAACTCATGCGCGTATTGGTAAAACAATTCAGCATTGTTTAGAAGTTTTACGTTTTGAAGAAAAGAAACAACAGCCAGAGTCTTATTATGCTGAAGCATGATTTTGCTTCCCATATAGAACACTTAAAATGCGTAACAAAACCTAAAAGTTCAGCTTTAGGAAGGCATCTATGGACATGTTCTATAGATGCTCATTACTACTGGCTAAAATATCAAGTGCCGCATGTACATGCTCAAGGTGAGCAAGATTTTTTGCATGAATTGCAATTCTATGAAAATATTCAGCATAAAAAAGTGAATTGGCTTTTGCCATTTAAAATATTTGATGTCAGTACTATTTCCCAATTACATCAGTTTGAAGGGAAAGTATTAATTTTGCCAGACACCGATTGCTGGTTTGATGATTTAGATCAAAAGCAAAATTTAAAAGATATTCATGAGATGATCTATACAGCGCTTATGGCTTTAGCAGAACTTCATGAGCTAGGGTGGATTCATGGCGATATTAAAAAAGAACACTTTCGAAAGTTTGAGCAAAGACTTTATTTAATCGATTTTGAAAAAGCACGGCTTATAACTACTCCTGATTCAATCATTGATGCTACGCCAAGATATATGGCACCTGAACTGTTCCATGGAACTAGGAAGAATATACAAAGCGATTTATATGCTTTTGGAGTTGTTTTATATGAATGGCTAAGTCAAATACGTTTACAAGCAAACACTTATCATGACTGGGCTGTATTGCATTGCCAAAACTTAAACATTCAATTACCAGATTCATTTCAAATTTTTTACCCGTTACTGGTGGGGTTATTGCAAAAACAGCAGAAAAATCGATTTTCAAATGCATTTGAAGCAATCAATTGTTTAAATGCTCTCTCAAACTTATAAAAATCATTGATCTAGTATCTGTATACAATTTACACGGTCAGTTTTTTTTAGAAAAAAAACACTTGTCACTGTTAGATCTTATCGCTAATATACACAGCCATCGGGGGCGTGGCGAAATTGGTAGACGCACTGGATTTAGGTTCCAGCGCCGCAAGGTGTAAGAGTTCGAGTCTCTTCGCCCCCACCATTGAAAAAAGCAAGACGATGATCTTGCTTTTTTTATGATTAAATCTAAAGGGTTTAATTATGCATATAGAGGATTGGTGTAATGGTAGCATGACGGTCTCCAAAACCGTTCGTCAAGGTTCGAATCCTTGATCCTC
>NZ_JFWX01000115.1:0-1892 GCF_000588095.1 Acinetobacter sp. 1130196
AGAACTGCGTAAAACGTTGACCTATGACCGTGGACGCGAGATGTCAGAACATAAAATACTCGAAGAAGATTTAGGCATAGATGTATATTTCTGTGACCCACATTCACCTTGGCAAAAAGGCACATGCGAAAATATGAATGGTTTAATTAGGCAATATTTACCTAAAGGGATTGATTTAAATCAGGCAGATCAGCATTATTTAAATCAAGTTGCCATGTCACTGAATACTCGTCCTAGAAAGGCGTTAGATTGGCTTACACCATTAGAGAAATTTGCTCAGCTTGTTGATTATCATATGGCTTTTGAAACTGTCGCACCTCATGTTTGAATTCGCCAACAAATAAAAAATACAATTAAAATTATTTAAAAACAATAACATAATCAATTACTTTTTCAGAAAAAATTTACTTGAGTGAGCAAAATCAAGATTTAAAATTAAAATATAATATTTATGAGAGATGAATCATGCAATTACCTCAAACTCAGTCATCGCTACAATACATTCATATTTCTGTACCTGAAATTTTACTTAGTAATATACAAATTAAAAATATTTGGCAAGATTATAACCAAGAATGGAGCTATAGATTAGATCCACCTCATGCAAGCCATCCTTTCCAAAGAGATTTACATATTATTAAATCAAAAAATATTGAGAAAGAAGATATAAAAGAACCATTTGATAATTTAGTAGCTAAAAATAAACCAGAATTAAAATCTATAGTAGAAGCAGAAACCGTAATAAAAGAAATTTTAGATTTATCGGATTATATACCTATAGAAAATTGGTTAGAGGATACAGGTAATCGATCAATTATTGAAAGTATGATTGATAAAAACAAGGTTAAATTATTGGATATTATTTAATAAAAATTTAGATGTTATATTTTTTTACATCCTTATGGCTTTGTTGCATAAACATTCAAAAGCTGAGTTCTCCCCAATCCATTCAAATTTAAGACACAACTTGGGTGCGAGGTCTACCTAATTCCGTAAATCTATTCAGAACTGCCACACGCGCATGAATTTCATTGACCTGACTTTGAAAATGTCTTGCCGTCAGCCTATCACCTAATAATTTGATGCAATGCATCTTGGTTTCCACCAAACTACGACGGTGATAACCCGACCATTTTTTCCATAGGGTTCTGCCTAAATGTTTAACCGTTTGAAGTAACTCATTTCGTTCTATTGAACTTATTTTAGAATCTTTCCAGGGCTTGGCATTCTTTCTGGGTGGAATTACTGCATGTGCTTGACGATCTGAAATCACTTTTCTGCAGCACTTCGTGTCGTACGCGCCATCGGTATAGACAGAATCTATTCGCTCATCTAGTGGAATTTGATCCAGTAAATCACCTAGTACTTGTGAATCACTGACATTATTTGTAGTAAGCTGAACGGCACGTATTTGCAGTGTTTCAGCATCTATACCAATATGCAGTTTACGCCATTGCCGACGGTATTCAGGCTGATGTTTTTTACGCTTCCATTCGCCTTCACCTAAAAACTTTAAACCCGTAGAGTCGACAAGTAGGTGTAACCCATCATGACTTTTCTGATAGCTTATCGCAATATCAATATGCTTTTGTCGTCTACAAAGGGTGGAGTAATCTGGTGCTGTCCAATTCAAGCCACAGAGTTTAATCAGGCTTTGAACAAAGCCAGTAACCATACGTAAAGAAAGACGGAATAGAGATTTGATCATTAAACAGCATTGAATCGCTGTATCGGAATAAGTTTGATTTCGTCCTTGCTTGCCTTGTGGTTGTGCATACCATTGCGTCTTAGGATCAAACCAGATTGAAATATTTCCTCGCTTGATTAAAGCTTGGTTATACGAGGACCAATTGGTTGTACGATAGATTTTAGGTGTAGGCTTCTTCATCTGG
>NZ_JFWX01000116.1:0-1809 GCF_000588095.1 Acinetobacter sp. 1130196
GAAAGATTCTAAAATAAGTTCAATAGAACGAAATGAGTTACTTCAAACGGTTAAACATTTAGGCAGAACCCTATGGAAAAAATGGTCGGGTTATCACCGTCGTAGTTTGGTGGAAACCAAGATGCATTGCATCAAATTATTAGGTGATAGGCTGACGGCAAGACATTTTCAAAGTCAGGTCAATGAAATTCATGCGCGTGTGGCAGTTCTGAATAGATTTACGGAATTAGGTAGACCTCGCACCCAAGTTGTGTCTTAAATTTGAATGGATTGGGGAGAACTCAGCTTTTGAATGTTTATGCAACAAAGCCGATAAAATGGATGCATTAATTGCAAACGCAATAGAGCAGACTTCCATTCCGAAAGAAGTTTTACTTCGTAAGAAATGGTTAAATGCAATTCATCAACATGTACTTTCTAAAGGTGATGAACAAGACTTACCTGACTATTTGTTAGGTTGGCGCTATGAATTACTCACTAAACCTCTTATTGAGCTATTTACAGAAGAGAAAGCAAGTCTCTTATTTTAAATTTAAATAGGTGTTTTTAGTTTAAATACGCTTTGTATTTAGAAAATATTTTATTTGATTAATATTTATTCAACTTCTTGTATTTAATCTTGCTTTAAAAATAAGCCTTTTTATAAGGCTATCTTTATAAACTTAAATTTTTGTTTAGTTATACTTTATATCTTTAGGTTGTTTTGAACTTTAAATACTATAAATATGAGTTCATCTTAATTTTATATGATTATGCTGAATTAAATTAACTTTATGCGTGAGAAAAATTCAATTGCGTATATATATAGGTCTGTATATTCTTAGCAACAAGAAAAACAATTTCAAAATAAACAATATATAACTATAAGTTTGTTTCGGTGCAGAAATATAGAGGCCTTCTCGGGGAGAGGAGGCCTCTAATTTTATATATAAATTCTTAAAAAGTTTTTAAAATCAATAGACCTCTTGCGAAAGTAAAAACCACCTCAATCTAAATTTCATGAGATATCAGAAATTAAATCGTTTTTCAGATTCTGAATTCCAGCGCTTGGTTGGTGTACCTCGACCAGTTTTTAGTGAAATGATCGAAGTTTTAAAAGAAGTAGAATCACTTAAAAAGAAATCTGGGCGTCCTCATACTTTAGCTATAGAGGATCAATTATTATTAACACTCAATTACTTACGGAATTACAGCACTCAATTGGAGTTGGCTGCAAATTACCATATCGCTGAAAGTAATGTGAATCGAACCATTAAAAAGGTTGAAGATGCATTGATGAAATCAAGACGGTTTACTCTGCCAAAACGAAGCATTACCACAGCAGACGAACAGTTTAACTGGGTCATTATTGATGCGACAGAATGTTCAATAGAACGTCCGAAAAAAAAAATCAGAGTAAGTTCTACAGTGGTAAAAAGAAGAAACATACGCTAAAAGCACAAGTGATCTATCATCCGAACAGCAAACAAATCATAGGGCTAGATATATCGAATGGCAGTCAGCATGACATTAAATTGGCAAGAAGAACGGTTAAAAAATTCAAACATTGTAAATATGTTATGACCGATTTAGGGTACTACGGATTAGAGCAAGATGGCTTTAAATTATTGATGCCAATAAAGAAAAAGAAGAATTTACCCTTATTTGATGTTGAGAAAAAGTACAATAAAATGATTGGAAAAATACGAGTTGTGATCGAACATATTAATAGTCAATTGAAAACATTTAGAATATTAAGTGAACGCTATCGAAATAGACGGAAAAGATTCGGTTTACGCATTAACTTAATCGCTGCACTGGTAAATCGGA
>NZ_JFWX01000117.1:0-1808 GCF_000588095.1 Acinetobacter sp. 1130196
AGGCAATTAAGTCTGTCTTTAAAATAAGAAGAATGGCAGGGGCGGCTGGATTCGAACCAACGGATGGCGAGATCAAAACCCGCTGCCTTACCACTTGGCGACGCCCCTAACTTGCAACTTTAAAATGATGTAAAGGAGATTCTTTTAAACTACGTACCAAGTAAGCTTTACATGGTGCATGTTTAAGAATGTCATCAACATTCATTTCATTGGTTACTTCAGTAAAAACACAAGCACCTGTACCTGTAAGCTTTGCATGACCAAATTGATCAAGATATTGCATTGCTTCTTCAACTTCAGGGTATAACTTTCTAGCCAAAGGCTCAAAGTTATTTCCAAAATTAGAAGGTTCTAACTGATAGGCGCAAAATTTAGTGGTCTTAGTGTCTCTTGTCAATGTTTTTTGTGAAAAAAGCAATTGAGTGCTGATAAAACAATCAGGTTTTAAAATAATGAACTGTTTTTGATCTAAGTCTATGAATGTTAAATGTTCACCAATACCTTCAGCCCATGCATTTTTACCATAAATAAAAATAGGAACATCAGCACCAAGTTTTACACCATAGTCAGCAAGCTCTGTCTGAGTTAGGCCACATTGCCATAATTGATTTAAAACAATGAGCGTTGTGGCGGCATTCGAAGAACCTCCGCCTAGACCTGCACCCATTGGAATATTTTTTTCAATGCTAATGTGTAGGCCACACAATTTTTTTGCATGCGGTTTTAATATTTGAGCAGCCCGATAAATCAGATTCTGCTCAAGTTGAACCTCACCTAAACCTTCAATCTGGATTTCATCTTTCTCAATAGGGGAAAAAGTCATCCAGTCATATAAATCAATGAGTTGAAAAATGGTTTGTAATTCATGGTAACCATTTTCACGACGTCCCGTTATATGTAAAAACAGGTTGAGCTTGGCTGGAGAAGGAACTCGAATCATAGATTTATATAGTTAGACTTAACGGTTTTGGATAACCATTGTAATACGGTTTTCTTTATCTTCAGCAAGCGCCTGCTTTAAAACCAGTTTATTTGGTAAAGTTTGTTCACCATCATAACTAAAATTAACCGTCCAACCATCTTCGATGAGTTGGCTCACACGGTTTGCATTATCTTTGCTAATTTGGGCATTTAAAGTTGCAGGTTTCGCTAAAATCCAGCTGGTTAAATGAGTAATGGGGGCTTGCCAACCAGTTGCACGCTCTAAAAGCTCTTCAGGAGATGCTGCTGTAATAACGCCAGTTTTAGCGCTGTTTAGAGTGACTTCACCCGGTTTTCCCTGAATTTGTGTTTTTCCAACACCTAAAATTCCACTTAACTCGATATCAAAATTATCTTGCTGTTGAATCCATGTGAAAAAAGCACTCCCACTTTGTTGGGGGGTACGCACTCCAATTTTACCTTGCAAATTGAAGTGTTTTTCATCTTGTACTTGGTGGGTAACTGCGGGTTTAGGCTGAGTAAAATGCTGACAACCGGTTAAGAATAATACACTTGATCCACAGATCGCTGTGCACAGTTGGGCAAGTTTGCTCATAAATTTAACTCTTTTTTACAGATGTAGGTAAAATTAACGCATCAAGCTGATGCAATTGTGGATCATTCGCGTGCTTTTGTTTCAGTTGTTGTAACACGGTACTAAATTGAGTTAACGATCCTTGCATATACAATGCTTTAGCGTAACGAATGCCAATATTTATGTTATGGCTGAGTTCATATGCTTTGCCTAAAGCTTCCGCTGCTGCTTCATAATCATTTTGTAAAAATGCAATATAGCCTAGCGTATCAAGAATTGAGGCTTGCTCAGG
>NZ_JFWX01000118.1:0-1797 GCF_000588095.1 Acinetobacter sp. 1130196
AACTGAAGCTCTGAAATATTTACCTGCAGAACTGCGTAAAACGTTGACCTATGACCGTGGACGCGAGATGTCAGAACATAAAATACTCGAAGAAGATTTAGGCATAGATGTATATTTCTGTGACCCACATTCACCTTGGCAAAAAGGCACATGCGAAAATATGAATGGTTTAATTAGGCAATATTTACCTAAAGGGATTGATTTAAATCAGGCAGATCAGCATTATTTAAATCAAGTTGCCATGTCACTGAATACTCGTCCTAGAAAGGCGTTAGATTGGCTTACACCATTAGAGAAATTTGCTCAGCTTGTTGATTATCATATGGCTTTTGAAACTGTCGCACCTCATGTTTGAATTCGCCCCTCTTTCTGCTAAACGAGAAATATCTTTAAAATCTGGTTGATGACTACAAGCTAATAAATTGATTGCTACGAAAATAATGGCGATTTTTTGAAGTTTTTTTCTTAAAATAAAAAACATAATAAATATTAAATTGCTTGTGATGAGAAATATATCGAATGAATTTTAGCATAAATTCTCAAACATGAAAAAATTTAAAGTTCTAGTTTAATGGCTATAGTAATTTAATGAAATTATAAATTATCTATAATCCTTTAATTAGATTACTTTAAAAGACATCATGCCGAATAGCCCACACAACCAAAATTAAAATAAACGTAACAAGTGAACTTAAAGATGAAGATATTAATAAAGAAAAAAGTGCTAAGTGATTAGGGCCATCTTTAGTAAAAAATTGCGCATTGGTCCAATCTTTAGGAAATAAAATTGCTAAAATAAATAGAGTGATAATAAAAAATGATAAAAACCATATTGGCACTAAATAGCGAAGCTTCCACCGTGCTTTAACTACAAAATAGCCAACTCCATATAAGCATATAAAAAAAATAGCGAAATCTAATATAGACATAACACCCTCTTTAATATTAGACCTCTTGCGAAAGTAAAAACCACCTCAATCTAAATTTCATGAGATATCAGAAATTAAATCGTTTTTCAGATTCTGAATTCCAGCGCTTGGTTGGTGTACCTCGACCAGTTTTTAGTGAAATGATCGAAGTTTTAAAAGAAGTAGAATCACTTAAAAAGAAATCTGGGCGTCCTCATACTTTAGCTATAGAGGATCAATTATTATTAACACTCAATTACTTACGGAATTACAGCACTCAATTGGAGTTGGCTGCAAATTACCATATCGCTGAAAGTAATGTGAATCGAACCATTAAAAAGGTTGAAGATGCATTGATGAAATCAAGACGGTTTACTCTGCCAAAACGAAGCATTACCACAGCAGACGAACAGTTTAACTGGGTCATTATTGATGCGACAGAATGTTCAATAGAACGTCCGAAAAAAAAATCAGAGTAAGTTCTACAGTGGTAAAAAGAAGAAACATACGCTAAAAGCACAAGTGATCTATCATCCGAACAGCAAACAAATCATAGGGCTAGATATATCGAATGGCAGTCAGCATGACATTAAATTGGCAAGAAGAACGGTTAAAAAATTCAAACATTGTAAATATGTTATGACCGATTTAGGGTACTACGGATTAGAGCAAGATGGCTTTAAATTATTGATGCCAATAAAGAAAAAGAAGAATTTACCCTTATTTGATGTTGAGAAAAAGTACAATAAAATGATTGGAAAAATACGAGTTGTGATCGAACATATTAATAGTCAATTGAAAACATTTAGAATATTAAGTGAACGCTATCGAAATAGACGGAAAAGATTCGGTTTACGCATTAACTTAATCGCTGCACTGGTAAATCGGA
>NZ_JFWX01000119.1:0-1428 GCF_000588095.1 Acinetobacter sp. 1130196
ATAGTCTCCAGCACTTGAAATATTATTACCATTATTTTGCCAATAAAAGGCATTACCATTTCCTCTCAATGTTGATAATTTTTGACTACCCAGTCGAATTGACTTTCCAACTCCAAAAGCACCTACTTCCATTACATTCCCGGCAGCGGTACCTACATAACGACTAGCTGCATGGGTGTTATTCGTAAAGTTTTCATTCATTTTTGCGCCAGTAGAGCGGAATGTGTCGCCACCCGCACCCGTTGGGGCAGTGCCTAAATTTACTGTTTGAATGGTCATTTTCTTACTCGCATAAAAAAGCCCCTAAAAAGGGGCTTTGAAGAGATTAAAAGTTAAGGATAAAAGACTTGGGTGAATGTCGTAGAGATTTGCCAAATATCACCACCTAAACAACGGGGTTGATATTCGCCTGTTTTAACTCGGACTTCACCGTCTAGTGGTGAATCCCAAAGAAACGAGTCAGCTCCTTTGTGGTCATCAAAGAATGCTTTGATTTGCATAATTTCGGCTTTATAAGCCGTTCTTTGATAAGTCCATTCACCAGATCGGTTATTAATACCAATTGAAGTATTCTGTTCATAACCATCGCCAAATTTGCTTGATAACGTATTAAAGCGCTGAGTATTACTATTTCCGTCTAAGTCGCATTCGAAAGTGAATTTAAGGTTGCTCATAAATTGAATCCATAAAAAAACCGACCTCTAAATGGGTCGGTTTAAATATTTAGTTTCATTACATTTTCCAAAGATATGTACAGATAATCAAAGTGATAAGGATCGCAACAAAGCGCCATGCTTTCATTTCAATACCTCAATCAACTTAGAAATTGCTGTCAATATTGGCGCTGCTTGCCAGATCAAAATTCCAATTAAGAATGCAAGGACCATAATGTAAGTCCATACTCTTAATGCTTTACTGTCTGAAAGTTTATTCATTACTTTATCAACCTGTACATTTAGGTTAAAATTCATCTATGTTCTGATCCTCAAGTCTGGTTTGTGGGTTGGAAACAAAAACCCCAAGAGCTGTGAACTCTCGGGGTTTTGTTTTGGAATTAAAAAACCCACTCATTCGAGTGGGTTACTTTGATAATAAACCGCCTTGTCGCTGTTGTTGACTTAAGTACTCATTGACATGCCGACCAATTGCTTCACCCAAACCTATAGGTTTATAAGCTACTGAATTAAGCGCTTGATATTGCTTCTCGCTCAAAACAAGAACCACACCTTCAATATCTACAAGCCAATCATCGAATTGGATAGGGAAAGTTTCCCCATCTCGTTCATAAGTCTTATTTGCCTCTCTTCCACGTTGACCAACATAGGTTACTGTGCCGCCCAGTAAACGTGTTACTTCATCATGATTACCGGTGTATTGGCCTGTTTTCTTAAATTGAATTGCTTTCATATTTCCTCCTTATAAAACAAA
>NZ_JFWX01000120.1:0-1347 GCF_000588095.1 Acinetobacter sp. 1130196
GATGCAGTAAACAAAGGCCAGCTTGATGCATTAAGTACCTCAAGCAATAACAAGACTGATGCCTTGGGCAACAGCACCGCCAATAATCTGGGTGGTGGGCCAAGCTATGACAGCACTACAGGTGCAGTAAGTTCACCAACCTATGTCACTACTAAAACTGATGGTACGACCGTTAATGCCAACAATGTCGGTGATGCCTTAACTAACCTGAACAATGAAGTGGTTAAACCGATTACCTTTGCGGGTAACAGCGGCAGTGTTGACCGTAAATTGGGTGAAACCTTAAATATCACAGGTGGCCTGACAGCATCTGGCTCGAACTCGAATGTGAAGACGGTCATCAGTGGCAATACCGTTGACATTCAACTTGCAGATGCACCTGTGTTTGCAGGGAAGCTGACAGCGAACGGACTGGATGCCAATGGTGAGAAAGTTACCAATGTTGGTGCGGGTACAGCAGCAACCGATGCAGTAAACAAAGGTCAGCTTGATGCATTAAGCACCTCAAGCAACAACAAGACTGATGCCTTGGGCAACAGCACAGCCAACAATCTGGGCGGTGGGTCAAGCTATGACAGTACAACAGGTGCGGTAAGCTCACCGACCTATACCGTAAATGGCAACAACGTCAATAACGTGGGCGATGCGATCACAGCACTGGATAAAGGCTGGACCTTACAAAGCAATGGTGCCAATGCCGCTGCAGTAAAAGCTGGAGATACGGTTGATATTGGTACGGTTGCAGGTGAAAGCAACCTGAAAGTGACCAAGACCGGTAATACGATCCAGTATGGCTTAAACCGTGATCTGAATATTGACAGTGTAACGGCAGGGGACAGCAAGCTGGATACGAATGGTTTAACCATCACTGGTGGACCAAGTGTGACCAAGTCTGGTATTGATGCTGCTGGGAATACAATCAGTAATGTAGCAGCAGGCACCAATGCTACCGATGCAGTAAACAAAGGCCAGCTTGATGCATTAAGTACCTCAAGCAATAACAAGACTGATGCCTTGGGCAACAGCACCGCCAATAATCTGGGTGGTGGGTCAAGCTATGACAGCACTACAGGTGCAGTAAGTTCACCAACCTATGTCACTACTAAAACTGATGGTACGACCGTTAATGCCAACAATGTCGGTGATGCCTTAACTAACCTGAACAATGAAGTGGTTAAACCGATTACCTTTGCGGGTAACAGCGGCAGTGTTGACCGTAAATTGGGTGAAACCTTAAATATCACAGGTGGCCTGACAGCATCTGGCTCGAACTCGAATGTGAAGACGGTCATCAGTGGCAATACCGTTGACATTCAACTTGCAGATGCACCTGTGTTTGCAGGGAAG
>NZ_JFWX01000121.1:0-1310 GCF_000588095.1 Acinetobacter sp. 1130196
GAGAACAAGGTATTGCACCTACTGAGTTTTTTACAAATGTCCTTGAATACATTGCAGCGACTGGGAAACTCCCTGTACAAAAAGCTTTACTCTCAGAAGAGGATACCGAGCTATTAGCGATTGTTCGTAAACGTATGAATGATCCTAAAGAAATGTTCGAGGAAATTACTTTAGATGACTTATAAGCTTTTACGTAATAAGGACTTCACAGCTGAATGGGAAAAGCTTCCTAGTGCTATAAGAGATCAATTTAAGAAGAAACTCGCCAAGGTCATAGAGCAGCCACATATTCCCAAGAATATGCTTAGAGGTGATCTCACGGGATGTTATAAAATTAAATTACTAAAGACTGGAGTTCGACTGGTCTATCAAGTCAAAGATGATCAGGTAGTTATCTTGCTCATCACCGTTGGGAAACGAGCTGACAGCATAGTTTATGACGAAGCAAAAAAACGCATTAAAGACTAAAAATGGGAGCTTCAAGCTCCCATTTTTGACCTCGTATAAGGTGTATTATGTTAATTTTTAGTTAATATAAAATTTAGATAGCTTCTGCAACTAATTTTAAAGCTGATTTAATTTTTTGCTTATTCTCATACATTTTTTTGTCAGCTTGTTCTGCTGCAAAATATAGCCCAATACTGGGATGCCTCCTACAAGGCAAGACATCTGATCGAGAAATTTTTTACCAAGCTCAAGCAGTATCGTGCTATTGCCACACGCTATGATAAATTGGCTCAAAACTTTTTATCAGCGATCTACCAGGCTTAATTGATAACACGCCCTAAATATTTCTAGAATATTCTCTTAAAATCTCCTACACCCTAATTTTATCTTCATATATAGTTTTCTCTATCACTTCATTGATCTCTTCATTCGTCCACTTTTGAAACTTAGCCCTACAAATGAATATTGATTGCAAAATAAATTTGTGCTTACCTTTTCTTAGATAAAGATTCTTTACTTTTTTCCATAAGAAACAATTAAATAGCTTACTACTTCTAAATTTATACCAATTAGAAAAAATTTACTGTTAATTAAAACTTAACAAAAGCCTGAGCTTGTAAAATAATCTAAATATCAGTTACTTTATGCTCAGAAAAATATTATTATTGTATTATTAATGTTTAATATTTGTGGTTTGTATGTTTTGGATTCTTATAGCAGTTCTAGTTTTGATTGGTATACTATTAATTATTTCTATAGTGAAGGAACATCTTAAAAATCCTTTCAGATAAATGACTCAATTTTAATCCATTTAACATAATGGGCGTTATCCGAAATCGTCTTTTATAAGTTAAATAAAATCA
>NZ_JFWX01000122.1:0-1113 GCF_000588095.1 Acinetobacter sp. 1130196
TGACCTATGACCGTGGACGCGAGATGTCAGAACATAAAATACTCGAAGAAGATTTAGGCATAGATGTATATTTCTGTGACCCACATTCACCTTGGCAAAAAGGCACATGCGAAAATATGAATGGTTTAATTAGGCAATATTTACCTAAAGGGATTGATTTAAATCAGGCAGATCAGCATTATTTAAATCAAGTTGCCATGTCACTGAATACTCGTCCTAGAAAGGCGTTAGATTGGCTTACACCATTAGAGAAATTTGCTCAGCTTGTTGATTATCATATGGCTTTTGAAACTGTCGCACCTCATGTTTGAATTCGCCCAAGTTCATCCGATTTACCAGTGCAGCGATTAAGTTAATGCGTAAACCGAATCTTTTCCGTCTATTTCGATAGCGTTCACTTAATATTCTAAATGTTTTCAATTGACTATTAATATGTTCGATCACAACTCGTATTTTTCCAATCATTTTATTGTACTTTTTCTCAACATCAAATAAGGGTAAATTCTTCTTTTTCTTTATTGGCATCAATAATTTAAAGCCATCTTGCTCTAATCCGTAGTACCCTAAATCGGTCATAACATATTTACAATGTTTGAATTTTTTAACCGTTCTTCTTGCCAATTTAATGTCATGCTGACTGCCATTCGATATATCTAGCCCTATGATTTGTTTGCTGTTCGGATGATAGATCACTTGTGCTTTTAGCGTATGTTTCTTCTTTTTACCACTGTAGAACTTACTCTGATTTTTTTTTCGGACGTTCTATTGAACATTCTGTCGCATCAATAATGACCCAGTTAAACTGTTCGTCTGCTGTGGTAATGCTTCGTTTTGGCAGAGTAAACCGTCTTGATTTCATCAATGCATCTTCAACCTTTTTAATGGTTCGATTCACATTACTTTCAGCGATATGGTAATTTGCAGCCAACTCCAATTGAGTGCTGTAATTCCGTAAGTAATTGAGTGTTAATAATAATTGATCCTCTATAGCTAAAGTATGAGGACGCCCAGATTTCTTTTTAAGTGATTCTACTTCTTTTAAAACTTCGATCATTTCACTAAAAACTGGTCGAGGTACACCAACCAAGCGCTGGAATTCAGAATCTGAAAAAC
>NZ_JFWX01000123.1:0-1085 GCF_000588095.1 Acinetobacter sp. 1130196
GAAAAAACAAAAAATAAGCGGATTCCGGTGCCGGATCACGTTGAACCGGAGCAGCCGAAAAGAGGCTTTTGGAGCCGTTTTTTTAGACCCTATGATTAACCACGATTGTTAAACTGATATGAACAAAGTCGTGAAACATTGATCAAAGAATAGGCGTGGAACGTGAAAAATCATAAAAAAAGCCCACCTTGGGGAAGATGAGCTATTAACTAGAAACTACAGCATTGATTTCTAAAGATAATTATAACGCATTTCGTATAAGGTGTATTATGTTAATTTTCGAAAAATTTAAAAATAAATATAGAATTTTTTGATTATAAGCTTTTATCAATTATTAAGTTTATAAAGGCTTCTTGCCAACCAACATACTATAGGGTACTATACTATAAGAAACTTTTAAGGAATTAGCTTTATGCCAAATCAAGTCGAAGATAAAAAAAAGATTCTGACGCGTGTCAGACGAATCAAAGGTCAGGCTGAAGCGATTGAAAAAGCGCTAGAAAGCAATGTGGAATGTAATGCCATTCTGCAACAAATATGTTCTATACGCGGTGCCATTAATGGGCTAATGAATGAGATGCTAGAGGTTCACTTAAAAGACACTCTAGTATCTGGCGAAACTACAGAACAACAACGAAACGAAGAACTTGCTGAAATAGCCAAGATTCTCAAGTCATATTTAAAATAAATTTGTGTAAGGAGAAATTCCATGAAATCACGTGCAGCTGTAGCCTTCGGGCCAGGAAAACCTCTGGAAATAGTCGAAATTGACGTCGAGCCGCCGCGCAAGGGCGAGGTGCTGGTCAAGATCACCCACACTGGCGTTTGCCATACCGATGCATTCACCCTCTCTGGTGACGATCCCGAAGGCCTCTTCCCGGTCGTTCTGGGCCATGAAGGCGCAGGCATCGTCGTCGAAGTTGGTGAAGGTGTAACTAGCGTGAAACCTGGCGATCATGTCATTCCACTATACACCGCCGAATGTGGCGAGTGCCTGTTTTGCAAGTCAGGAAAAACCAACCTTTGTGTGGCAGTGCGCGCTACCCAGGGCAAGGGCCTGATGCCCGACGGCACGACCCGTTTCT
>NZ_JFWX01000124.1:0-662 GCF_000588095.1 Acinetobacter sp. 1130196
CCATTAAGCTATCATAATGATCTTGTCCCATTACTACAGCATGGCCACCTTCTTTTCTTGTAATAAAAGCAACGTCTACATCATCAATTACTTTATCTAAAACAGATTTTAAATTGTTACGTGCGTCCGTATATGTAAATACATGCATATATCTATCCCTCATAGGGTAAGCTGCGTCAAAACGCTGCTAGCTAGACTACCTAGGCGGTAGTGATTGAAACTTTACAATCCTAAATGTACAGAATACTGTACATATTGTCAATTTCGTATAACAGCCATTATGTTAATTGTAGGAAAACTTAATTTTATTACCTTATTGAGACATATCTTTGATTTGACGTTTATGTCTATACATTTGCTTATCTGCTTCAACTACTGTTTGTTGTAAATCCGTCCCTGGTTGACGTGCTGCAACACCAATAGCAGCATTAATTCCAGCCTGTTTTAAGGATTCTGAAATTCGATTTGCTAGTTTTTGAGTATTTTCTAAGTTAGTTTCAATATTTAAAATACCAAACTCATCTCCTCCTAAACGTGCAACTAAATCATTAGAGCGCACAGTTCTTTTGATAATTTGGACTGTTTCTTGAATCATCTGATCACCTTTTAAATGACCAAATTTATCATTTATATATTTTAAATCATTTAAATCTATGACAATA
>NZ_JFWX01000125.1:0-625 GCF_000588095.1 Acinetobacter sp. 1130196
ATAACGACAAACATGACGGATTGACTACTCCGGAAAAAACGGAAAATAAGCGTATTCCGGTGCCGGAGCCGGTTGAACCGGAGCAGCCGAAAAGAGGGTGGTTAAGCCGGTTTTTCTTGCCGAATGGCTAAGGGTACTATTCAACTGAGCTAATCAAAGTTGTAAGGATTTGATTAAAGAATAGCCATATTACGTGAAAGATCACAAAAAAAAGCCCGTACAGGGATGTTCGGGCTATAAACTTTGAAATAAGTATATGAATTTCAAGGTAAATTATGACACATTTCGTATAAGGTGTATTATGTTAATTTTAGAAAATCTAAAATAATTATTGATAATTTTTTTTTGAAAATTTAACATACCTTCCGATTGGTATTTTAGGTATGATTACTTATGAACAGTGTGTTACTCGCTTATGTATTACTTGGATTTGCAATAGTTTCCGAAGTGATTGGAAGTAGTTTTTTAGTTAAATCGGAAGGGTTTACAAAACTTTTTCCAAGCGTGATGGTCTTTATTTTTTTTAGCACGGCATTTTATTTATTATCACAAGTTATTAAAACAATCCCTTTAGGTATCGCATACGCTATATGGGCTGGTGTTGGGATTGTTCTAACTGCTGTAG
>NZ_JFWX01000126.1:0-564 GCF_000588095.1 Acinetobacter sp. 1130196
TGCACGTAAACCTTTTAAAAATTCGATATCAGCAGGAATTACCCCGCCCTCACCTTGTACAGGCTCTACAATTACTGCACAGGTTTGCTCATTAATAACTGCTTTAGCTGCTTCTAAATCATTATAAGCAACATGGCTAATGCCGTTTGGAAGTGGTGCAAAGTCTTGTGAATATTTTGGCTGACCACCAGCCGAAACGGTAAATAAAGTACGGCCGTGGAACGCGTTGTTAAATGCCACAATACCGCTTTTACCTGCGACACCGCTGTCGAGTCCAACTTTACGAGCAAGCTTTAATGCTGCTTCATTTGCTTCTGCACCTGAGTTACAGAAGAATACTTTGTCTGCAAATGTATTTTCAGTGAGTTGTTTAGCAAGACGCAGTACTGGTTCATTGGTATAACCATTGCCGACATGCCAAAGTTTTTTTGCTTGTTCTGTTAACGCATTGACTGCCACTGGATGCGCATGACCTAATGCATTTACTGCAATCCCGCCTGCAAAATCGATATATTCTTTATTTTCTTGATCCCAGATACGTGAACCTTCACCACGTACCGGAAT
>NZ_JFWX01000127.1:0-456 GCF_000588095.1 Acinetobacter sp. 1130196
ATCTCCTGGTTCAGCTTTTTGCGAGGATCTCTGCAGCAAGGCTGCTATGAGAGTGATGGTGGAGCTTACTGCAGTGGGCAGGAAGCCCATCCAACCTGACATGCTGAGCGTATCGTTTTCGATGATGTCCGCTTCGAAAGTGGCTTTGTTTCATAAACATTTAAAAGACCAATAATCTTTCAAAGTGTTCGAGCTATCTCACTCCATTAGTTTGTCTACATTAAAAACACAGTTTTAGCTTAATTTACATTCTATTTAACATAATGGGCGTTATCCGAAATCGTCTTTTATAAGTTAAATAAAATCATGTACTTAGCTATTTTACATAACCCGAAACTACCGCAAAAATCCGCTTTGTTTCCAAAGCGGATTTTTTTTGAGCAAGTTTGATACTTCTTGCCAATAAAATTGGTTAAATAATGATCAAAAATAGCAATTCCATAGAGTTTTTAAGCC
>NZ_JFWX01000128.1:0-442 GCF_000588095.1 Acinetobacter sp. 1130196
ATCACAACTCGTATTTTTCCAATCATTTTATTGTACTTTTTCTCAACATCAAATAAGGGTAAATTCTTCTTTTTCTTTATTGGCATCAATAATTTAAAGCCATCTTGCTCTAATCCGTAGTACCCTAAATCGGTCATAACATATTTACAATGTTTGAATTTTTTAACCGTTCTTCTTGCCAATTTAATGTCATGCTGACTGCCATTCGATATATCTAGCCCTATGATTTGTTTGCTGTTCGGATGATAGATCACTTGTGCTTTTAGCGTATGTTTCTTCTTTTTACCACTGTAGAACTTACTCTGGGCAGAGTAAAACTTGAAGTGCGACATAAACCACCTAATTAATTTAAAGGGTTTATGGAGTATATAAAATTGTCATACCATCATCTTAACTTTGAAGATCGTACTGCATTAATGCTTGAGTCAAGAAAAGAAGGCTT
>NZ_JFWX01000129.1:0-434 GCF_000588095.1 Acinetobacter sp. 1130196
AAACGCTTTGCTATTTGCTGAGGAGACCATAAACAACGGATCGCTTCAACAATAAATTTCCAGAGGATTGAATCGATTTTGAGTTTTCTGTGACCACGTCTACGTCTAGCGAAGGTGTTATCAGAAGCATATCGAGCTTGATAAACGTCATTGATGCTATTTCTTTTAAGCTCACGATAGATCGTACTAGGATGTCTTTTAATGAGTTCAGCAAATTTTCTGGCTGAAAAGCCTTCTTTTCTTGACTCAAGCATTAATGCAGTACGATCTTCAAAGTTAAGATGATGGTATGACAATTTTATATACTCCATAAACCCTTTAAATTAATTAGGTGGTTTATGTCGCACTTCAAGTTTTACTCTGCCCAGAGTAAGTTCTACAGTGGTAAAAAGAAGAAACATACGCTAAAAGCACAAGTGATCTATCATCCGAAC
>NZ_JFWX01000130.1:0-420 GCF_000588095.1 Acinetobacter sp. 1130196
ACAGTTTCAAAAGCCATATGATAATCAACAAGCTGAGCAAATTTCTCTAATGGTGTAAGCCAATCTAACGCCTTTCTAGGACGAGTATTTAGTGACATGGCAACTTGATTTAAATAATGCTGATCTGCCTGATTTAAATCAATCCCTTTAGGTAAATATTGCCTAATTAAACCATTCATATTTTCGCATGTGCCTTTTTGCCAAGGTGAATGTGGGTCACAGAAATATACATCTATGCCTAAATCTTCTTCGAGTATTTTATGTTCTGACATCTCGCGTCCACGGTCATAGGTCAACGTTTTACGCAGTTCTGCAGGTAAATATTTCAGAGCTTCAGTTAAAGCCTTGCGCACTGATTCTGCCTTTGCATCAGGTAATGTTGCCAAGATACAGAGCCGTGTATTTCGTTCAATAAGTGTT
>NZ_JFWX01000131.1:0-411 GCF_000588095.1 Acinetobacter sp. 1130196
TATTGAACATTCTGTCGCATCAATAATGACCCAGTTAAACTGTTCGTCTGCTGTGGTAATGCTTCGTTTTGGCAGAGTAAACCGTCTTGATTTCATCAATGCATCTTCAACCTTTTTAATGGTTCGATTCACATTACTTTCAGCGATATGGTAATTTGCAGCCAACTCCAATTGAGTGCTGTAATTCCGTAAGTAATTGAGTGTTAATAATAATTGATCCTCTATAGCTAAAGTATGAGGACGCCCAGATTTCTTTTTAAGTGATTCTACTTCTTTTAAAACTTCGATCATTTCACTAAAAACTGGTCGAGGTACACCAACCAAGCGCTGGAATTCAGAATCTGAAAAACGATTTAATTTCTGATATCTCATGAAATTTAGATTGAGGTGGTTTTTACTTTCGCAAGAGGT
>NZ_JFWX01000132.1:0-407 GCF_000588095.1 Acinetobacter sp. 1130196
ATCAAAGAATAGGCGTGGAACGTGAAAAATCATAAAAAAAGCCCACCTTGGGGAAGATGAGCTATTAACTAGAAACTACAGCATTGATTTCTAAAGATAATTATAACGCATTTCGTATAAGGTGTATTATGTTAATTTTAGAAAAACTAATTGATTCTTGAAAGTAAACAGGCTTCCATTATCAGATATTAAGAGGTCTCAAATTCTTTCTGATAATAGATTAACTAATACTTTTAATTCATCTCGTAATTGATTTAAGTTATCAAACTCAATGTTCTTGGTAAGCTCTTTAGGAATCTTTTCTGCTTCAGCAGATAAGTCTCGCCCTTTATCTTTTAATGAAATAAAAACTCGTCTTTCATCATTAGGATCACGTGATCGATTAATTAGACCAGATGTCTCCATTC
>NZ_JFWX01000133.1:0-405 GCF_000588095.1 Acinetobacter sp. 1130196
GTTTAAAGACATTTCCTGATTTGGATCAAACAATGAATGTAAGCCATACAACGATTTATTCAACGATACGAGCATTACCCAAGGGCGAGTTGAAAAAAGACTTATTATCCTGTCTGCGTCATGAAAATAAAAAGCGAAAAGCTAACGGTGAACCTAAAAAAGATTCTATATTACAGGATATTAAAACTATTCATGAGCGCCCAGCCGAAGTTCAAGAAAGAAAAATACCGGGTCATTGGGAAGCTGATTTAATTAAAGGTAAAGACAATAAAAGTTCGATAGCAACACTTATTGAACGAAATACACGGCTCTGTATCTTGGCAACATTACCTGATGCAAAGGCAGAATCAGTGCGCAAGGCTTTAACTGAAGCTCTGAAATATTTACCTGCAGAACTGCGTAAAA
>NZ_JFWX01000134.1:0-389 GCF_000588095.1 Acinetobacter sp. 1130196
AGGGATCAGGTGGTTCACTCTTGCTATGGTCGCCAGCACAACTGTTTATGGATACTTGCTTTGGTCTTATTGACTGCCGAAGCGTTTTCCAAATCTTTACAGACTGGGCTGATTGAATCTGATTGTGTTCATTTTATCTAGTGTTATAACTAAATCAAGTTGCTTTGTAGATTTATGAATCGATTGATGCTTTATATACAACTGCTTGGGTGTTGTATAGTCAAGCCTCACGAGCAATTAGTATTGGTCAGCTTCACATATCACTATGCTTCCACATCCAACCTATCAACGTCCTAGTCTCGAACGGCTCTTTAGAGGAATAAATTCCTAGGGAAATCTTATCTTGAGGTAGGCTTCCCGCTTAGATGCTTTCAGCGGTTATCCCTTCC
>NZ_JFWX01000135.1:0-387 GCF_000588095.1 Acinetobacter sp. 1130196
TATAAGTCTTTTTTCAACTCACCCTTGGGTAATGCTCGTATCGTTGAATAAATCGTTGTATGGCTTACATTCATTGTTTGATCCAAATCAGGAAATGTCTTTAAACGCTTTGCTATTTGCTGAGGAGACCATAAACAACGGATCGCTTCAACAATAAATTTCCAGAGGATTGAATCGATTTTGAGTTTTCTGTGACCACGTCTACGTCTAGCGAAGGTGTTATCAGAAGCATATCGAGCTTGATAAACGTCATTGATGCTATTTCTTTTAAGCTCACGATAGATCGTACTAGGATGTCTTTTAATGAGTTCAGCAAATTTTCTGGCTGAAAAGCCTTCTTTTCTTGACTCAAGCATTAATACAGTAGGACCTTAAAAGTTAAGTTGA
>NZ_JFWX01000136.1:0-373 GCF_000588095.1 Acinetobacter sp. 1130196
ATCATAGGGCTAGATATATCGAATGGCAGTCAGCATGACATTAAATTGGCAAGAAGAACGGTTAAAAAATTCAAACATTGTAAATATGTTATGACCGATTTAGGGTACTACGGATTAGAGCAAGATGGCTTTAAATTATTGATGCCAATAAAGAAAAAGAAGAATTTACCCTTATTTGATGTTGAGAAAAAGTACAATAAAATGATTGGAAAAATACGAGTTGTGATCGAACATATTAATAGTCAATTGAAAACATTTAGAATATTAAGTGAACGCTATCGAAATAGACGGAAAAGATTCGGTTTACGCATTAACTTAATCGCTGCACTGGTAAATCGGATGAACTTGCAATAACGACTTTCGCAAGAGGTCT